>DATJDE010000088.1:0-4219 GCA_035497595.1 Rhizomicrobium sp.
CTGACCGATAGCGGAGCGTCTGCGGCAGCCAATTTCGTTTCCTATGTCGGCACCAGCACCTCCGATCAAGGCGGCGCCATCGCAGTATCGAACGGCCACATCTATCTCACCGGCACCACGCGCGGCGAATTTGCCGGTCAGACTCAAAGTTTCAGCAAAACCCAGAACATGTTCGTCAGCGATCTGTCCACCGATGGAACGATCAACTGGACCAAACAATATGGCGGCCTCTCCGGCGTCTCCACCGGACAGGGCATCGCGGTCGATTCAAAAGGCTCCAGCGTGCTCGATGCGCTCGGCCTGCCGCGCGGCACCGTCACCATGACCCAGTCGGTCAATCTGGTGGATCAGACAACGCTCCATGCCGGCGACAGTTTCAAACTCAAGATCAGCGGCCGCACAGAGCGTGAGCTGACCATCCGTCTGGACAAGAACGAGACCTTCAGTTCGCTTGCCCTTAAAATCAATTCCGCCTTGATGTTCGATGGCACGGCCAAGGTCACCTACACCTCCAAAGGCTCTGCTTTGCAGATCTCGGCCAATGCCGGTGTGCAGGTTCAGTTGATCTCCGGTCCCGAAGGGGCAGATGCGCTGGGCGGCCTCGGCATTGCACCCACGGTATTGGCCAAGGATGTAGCAAGTTCGGGGCGCAAGGCGACGGCGGCATCCACCTCCACCCAGAAGCTGGTGGCAGGTCTCGGCCTCACCGGCACCTCCTTTGATCTGTCGACAGCCACCGGCGCCAAAGCCGCGCGCGCGTCGATGGTGGCGGTGTTGTCGTCTTTGCGCACGGCCTATCGCAATCTCAACACGCCGCAAACGCAAACGGCAGCGAGTGCAGCCAAGCCGCTGAGCGCCACCAATTCCAGCTATGCCAGAAATCAGATCGCGAATTATCAACTGGCGCTGAGCATGCTCAGCGCCTGACGATACGAAAAATCAAACCACGCTGTTGAAAAGCATCGCGCCGGGCGCGCGCGTGGCGCTAGCTGGTGTGCGTGCATAGGTGCGGCTGGGCGCATTGCGCCGATCCACCTCTTCGGCAATGGCGCGGATCATCCCGTCGCTGGCATTGCGCACCCGGATAACGATGCGGGCATGGCGCGCCAGCACATCGGCAAAGGCTTTTGTCACGGCGAGCAGGCTCGCCCGTAACGGCGCCGGCGCTTTGGCAGCAGCATCCGGCGTCAGCCCGGCGGTTTCGCGGCCATAGACAGCCGTGAGCTTCTGAATTTCGGGATGGGTGGTGCGCATCTCGGCAGGCTTGCCGCGTTCGAGCGCAGCAATATCGGCTTCCAAGGCCTCGATCAGCCGTGTCGCCATATGGATCACCCGTTCGATTTTGGGTTCGATAGGATCAAGGCAGTCGCTCATTGCGCCGTCTCCTGATGGACCAGCAATTGTTTGGTGATCGCGTCCGACAGGCCGAAGCCGCCCTGATTGGTGATCTGCTTGCCATATTCATCGAGCAGCAATGAGCGGAACATCTGTTCGCCCTGCCCACCGCCAAACATGCCGTCGGTCGAAATGCCTTCAAACATGCCGCTCAGCATCTGTGAAATCATGACGCCTTCAAACTGTTTGGCAGCCTTCTTCGCGGCTTGCGCATCGACCGTGCCGTGGGGTGCTTTCACGGGCGCGCTTTGCGCCAGCGTAAGCGCGCCGGTAATGGCGGCATCGGCACTCATCCGATCACCTGGATTTCGGCCTGCAACGCGCCAGCCGCCTTGATCGCCTGCAAAATCGAAATGATATCGCGTGGCCCGACGCCAAGCGCGTTCAAACCATCGACCAGGTTTTGCAAACTCACCCCGCCCTTCGAGAGCACCGCCATGCGGTTGCCCCGGCTGTCATCGACAGAAATGGTGGTGCGCGGCACAACTTCGGTGTGGCCGCCCTTGGAGAACGCTTCAGGCTGGCTCACCAGCGGGGCTTCATTGACCTTGATGGTCAGGTTGCCTTGCGCAATCGCGACGGTAGAAACACGCACATCTGCGCCCATCACGATCACACCGGAATTTTCGTCGATAATCACCTTGGCTGGTTGATCGGGGTCAACCTTCACCTGCTCCACATCGGTGAGCAGCCCCATCACCCCGTTGCGATAATTGGCCGGCACATTCAGCGCCACGGTGGACGGGTTGGTGGCTTGCGCCACCCCGCCGCCGATATAGGCGTTCACCGCCTCGGCAATGCGTGTCGCCGTGGTCAGGTCCGGGTTGTGCAGCGAAAGGCGCAGGCTGGTCTGGTTGGCCAGCTTGAAGCCGGTCTCGCGTTCGATCACCGCGCCATTGGAAATCCGCCCCGCTGTGGGCACGCCGCGCGTCACGCTGGCGCCCTGGCCTTGGGCCGCAAAGCCGCCCACCGCGACCGGGCCCTGGCCCAGCGCATAAATCTGTCCATCGGCGCCCAAAAGCGGGGTCACCAGCAAGGTGCCGCCCTGAAGGTTCTTGGCATCCCCCATGGCGCTGACCGACACGTCGATCCGCGAGCCTTGCGCGCCAAAGGCCGGCAGGTTCGCGGTCACCATCACGGCGGCGACGTTCTTGGTCTGCATGGATTCGCCGCGCGTGTTGACGCCCAGCCGTTCGAGCATGGTCTGGATCGACAGTTGAGTGAAAGGCGAATTGCGCAAGGAATCGCCTGTGCCGTTCAGCCCGACCACCAGCCCATAGCCGATCAGCATGTTGTCGCGAATGCCTTCGACCTCGACGAGGTCCTTGATGCGGGAAAAGGCCAGGCTCTGGGCCGGGGCCAGAACCAGAAGAAGCGCGGCAAGCGTTGCCACAGCTTTACTGAGTGATGTCATTCGCAAGCGCATACGCATTCTGCCTATGGTGTCCGGCAGAAGCCGATGCCAGAACCATGCCGGATTTCCCACAAATAAATGATAGCGTTTTCAATGGCTTGTGTTTTCGCGGCGTAGGGCCAAACTGGCCGCCCGGCAACAATTTCCGGGCTGAAATTGCGCGGTGTCACATAGACTTAAAGGGAGCCGCTTCCTATTTTGCCACCTGCTCATTTCAGAAGGCGTCATGACCGATACACCCCCTCTTCGCCAACGACCGGGCGTACTGTGCATTCTCGATGGCTGGGGCTGGCGGCCCGAAGCGGCGGACAATGCCATCGCCGTCGCCAGCAAGGCCGGCAAAACGCCGAATTTCGACCACATGCTGGCGGACAGCCCTTTCGCCCTGCTCTCTACCTCGGGCCGCGCGGTGGGCCTGCCCGATGGGCAGATGGGCAATTCTGAGGTCGGCCACATGAATATGGGCGCAGGCCGGGTCGTGATGCAGGATCTGCCCCGCATCGATGACGCGATCACAGATGGCAGCCTCGCCGCCCGCCCCGTGCTGCAAGACCTGATCGAAAAAGCCCGCGCTGCCCAAGGCGCGGTGCATGTCATGGGCCTGCTGTCCCCTGGCGGCGTCCACAGCCATCAGGCCCATATCGCCGCCCTCGTGCGCATCGTGGCTGACGCAGGCGTGCCAGTGTTCATTCATGCCTTTCTGGATGGCCGCGACACCCCGCCCAAAAGCGCGCTTGGCTATCTCGAAGATTTTGAAGCGAAGATCGCAGGGCTTCCCGGCGTGCGCATGGCCACCGTGTCAGGCCGCTTCTATGCGATGGATCGCGACAAACGCTGGGACCGGGTCGCCAAAACCTGTGACGCCATTGTTTCGGCGGATGGCGCGCGTTTTGAAAATGCGAAAGCCGCCGTCGAAGCCGCCTATGCCGAAAATGTCACCGATGAGTTCGTCATCCCCTGCGTGATCGGCGACTATGCCGGCGCAAGCGATGCTGATGCGCTGCTGTTCGCCAATTTCCGCGCCGACCGTGCCCGCGAACTTTCGCTCGCGCTGCTCGATCCGCATTTTTCCGGCTTTGAACGCCCCCGCGTGGTGGCCTTTGCCGCCGCCGCAGGGCTCACCGAATATTCCGATGCGCTCAACACGCTGATGGGCGCGCTCTATCCGGCAGACGATATTCGCGACACGCTGGGCGAATATGTGGCGTCGCTGGGCCTCACCCAATTGCGGATTGCCGAAACCGAGAAATACGCCCACGTCACCTTCTTCCTGAATGGCGGGCGTGAAGCGCCTTTTGCAGGCGAAGACCGCATACTGGTGCCAAGCCCCAAAATCGCGACCTATGACCAGCAGCCCGAAATGTCGGCCTTCGAAGTGACCAGCAAGCTCGAAGCGGCCATTCTGTCAGG
>DATJDE010000089.1:0-5707 GCA_035497595.1 Rhizomicrobium sp.
GTGCATCTTCATAGCCGCCCGACATATTGAAGCGCAGGCCCGGCAGCGGCTCCCACGTCGCTTCGATTTCAGCGCCTTTCACATTGGCGTTGAAATTGCGGTTGATCGCAGAGCGATCAACGATCTCTGAAATTTGATAGCCTTGATAGTTGAAGTAGAACACGCTGGCGTTCAGCGTGAGCGCGCTGTCCAGCAGAGTGTTCTTTGTTCCCAATTCAAAGGAATCAATGAATTCTGGTTTAAACGTCAACGGGTGAATGGGATTTGGATTGTTGCCTTCACCACCATAGAGAAGAAGCACAGCGCCCGGCGGATTTGCACCACCAGCCTTATAGCCATGACCATAGCTGCCATAGATCAAGGTATGATCGGTGAAATCGAATTCTGGCGTCCAATTCAACACGGCACGCCCTGTGAACTGGCCCCATTGCTGATTGAGCGCACCGGTAGACGGATACCCCCAGCCTCGCGCGAGCAACTCACTCGGGATCATCGTGAAATGCTTGCGGTCTTCGGTGTATCGAAGCCCCACTGTTGCTTTCAGATCTGGAATAATTTCGTAATAGGTCTCGCCAAACGCCGCAAAGGAATTGAGCGTGTAGGGGTTTTGACTGAGAAAGTAGTTGTGACCATTGTCGTTCAAATTTTCGACCGAGTTAGGATCGATATAGGTACACGCGTTAAAATTCGGCCTGCCTCCACCCAATGTCGGATCGCTATAGCTGAACCCGCCATACCGGCCAAGGCATCCGCCATTGTCGGAGATGCCCGGCAGCCAGGGCCCACGTTCAAAGACCCCCGATCCGCCGGAAAGGTTTCCACCTTGCTGCCAGGCAAAGGCCGTCAACGAGTTGATAAAGACATAATAATTTTCCGCCGTTTCGTAATGCAAATAATTTCCACCGAAACTGAAATTGAATGGCCCTTCAAAATGCGATGTTAAGCGGAATTCCTGACTTGCCTGCCACGATTTTGCGATAACCATATCCATCGCCAACAGTCGGTCGCTGCAGCCCAATTGTGGGTCGCAGAACACGCCATCGGGGTTGATCAGATAATTTGGAGCGCCATTGACATCGGGGCCACCACTGACGCCCTGTCCAGAGGCGCCTGTATAAAACACGCCCGGCGAAGTGTTGAAGCGGTTATAATCCTGCGTGGACCGCAGGAAATCATTGTTGAAAGCCGTTTCAGATACGAATGTCAGCTGCGGCGTAACGCTATAGCTTGAGCTAAGCTGAACGACGTTGCTTTTCACGCCGTAATCGGGCGTGAACTGCGATTCAATTTTCCGCAAATCCGTCGACTGGGTTGTTTTGGCATAAGGATCAATGTTGTTCATCAGAGAATTGAATTGCGGACCAAGATAGTACGGCAGCGAAAATCCGTTGGGGACCTGAAAAGCCTCCGGCGAATAAAGTGAAACGGCCTGGCAGCTTTGGCTGAAATAGGGCGCGGGGTTAAAGACCGTGGACGAAAATTGGCCACCCACGACCTGCGGAACGGGCTGCCCGCCCACACTGGTCGGAATCGGGGCGGTCTTGCAGAGCTGTTTGGAGCTGCGCAGGCGATCATCATCTTCCGAGAAATGTTCCCACACCAGATAGGTTTGCAGTTTTTCCATCGGCTTCCAGCCGATGGTGACGCGGCCTGACCAGAGATCGCGCCCATCGATGGAGCTTTGTGTTAGTTCGTTGAAGGAATAGCCATCACGCTTGGTCCACTCGCCCGCGATGCGGATGGCGACGCGGTCATCGACAATGGGAATGTTCACCATGCCTTCGAAGCGGCGCTGCTTGTAATTGCCAAGCTCTGCCGAGCCCATGGCTTCGAACTGGTCGGATGGCTTGGCGGATGTGATGTTGACCACGCCTGCGGTCGCGTTACGGCCGTAGAGCGTGCCTTGGGGGCCGCGCAGGACTTCGACTTGCGCGACGTCGAAGAATTCCTGCTCGAAGAAATGATTGCGAATGAAAGGCGTGTCGTTGAACGCCACGGCAACGGCAGGATCGGTTGTCACGGAAATGGCGTGTGTGCCGATGCCGCGGATCTGGATGCTGTAGCCGGAGAAATTGGTTTTGGTGAAGGTGAGGTTGGGCACCTGTTTCACCAGATCTGGGCCGCCGCTTGTTTGCGACGCGGTGAGCTGCTCCTGGCTGAGGGCGGTGATGGAAATGGGGATGGACTGCACATCCGCGCCGCCGAGTTTTGAGGATGTCACCGTGACGGTTTCAACAGCCGCGCGCGGCGGTGGCGCCGCCTGGGCAAGGCGCATCGGCGATACATCCTCACGCATGGAGGACTTTCTGGGGACGATCATCACGCTGCCAGATGGATCACGCGCTGGAATAAAGCCTGTTCCGCTCAAGAGGCGGGTGAGCGCGGCGTCGGTCGACAAATCACCCTTTACGCCCCGTGTCCGTATCCCCTTCACGGAGTCTGTCAGGACCATGAGCTGTACGCCGGATTGCGCCGAATAGGCGTTCAGCGCGGCGGCAAGATCCCCGTCGGGAATATTGAAGGCTGCGGCGGACGCGCCCGTCGCCAATGCCGTGAGCCACAGGGCGGTTGCCGCCGTGGATTTCAAAATTTGAAACGTCTTCATATTCCCCCCAGTGTGAATTGGATTATCGCGCTGTCGTCACTGCGAAATCAGAATCTTTCCAGCTGCATCACCGCCCCGATTTCCGAGCAAAAATCTTGCCATGCGGATGAATTGTTCCGGGTCATTCGCGGTGACGGTTGCGGTTAGTGTGACGTTTGCGAGATTGGCATCGGTCAGTATGATCTTGCGGCTGTTGTAGCGGTTGATCTCTTGCACGGCGTCGGCCAGCCGCGTTCCGTCGAAAACAACGATACCGCGGCGCCAACCCAGATCGTTCACCAGCGTGCGTTCTGATTTGCGCGTGACGGAAATGGACTTTGCTGTGGCGATCATGGTTTCGCCGGCGGTCAGAAGAAGGGCGTGCCTATCATGCGGGGCATCGACATTTACCTTGCCCTCTACCACCGCGACTTCGAGCTTGTTGTGCTCACGGCGAACCGAGAATTCTGTGCCTATATCGGTGATACGCCGTTCATCTGCATACACCACCAGCGGGCGGGCAGCGTTGTGGACCACTTGAAAATAGGCCTCGCCCCGATCCAGATGAATTGTGCGTGCACTCGCCGTCTCGGCCACGCGAATGGCCGTGTCGGTATTCAATTCGATACGGGTGCCATCCGAAAGCACGACGGTTTCACGACCGCCGACGCTTGTGGCGTAAGCCACGCCATCAGGGCGGGATGGATATGCGTAATAACCAGCGGCGCTTACGACGCCGATCAAAACCACCGCCGCAGCAGCACGCGCCAGAAGCGGCCCCCACCCTATCGCCGTCTTGGCCGGGCGCAACGCGGCCAGCCGTTCGGTACGGGCGAGCGCGCCTTGCAGGCGCCAAAAGGCAATTTCGTGTGCGGGCGATTGCGCGAGCCAGGCATCGAGTTGCAGCTGATCGTCCGCGCTCCAATTCCAGAATTGCTTGCGTGCAAGCCAGTCTGCGGCGCGGGTCTCGATGCCGAGGGCGCCCGGCGGTTCGTGTTGGTCGTCGAAATCGTCGATCACGGGGTTCTCCGTGAGAATTGTTCGCCGTAGAGCATGTCTGCCAGCGAACGCAGGCCGCGTTTGAGATAATGCGAGACAGCGGAGCGTGTGATGCCCATGCGTTGGGCGATTTCCGGGCCGGACAAGCCTTCGACCTGCGCCAGGATCACCGCCTCGCGATAACGCGCTGGCAACCGCTCAATGGCCGATTGCAGGCGGCGCAATTCTTCGCGCGATTGCACCTGCCGGTCGGGGCCGGGCGTATCGGCGGCAATGTTGAGCGCTTCGAGATCACCCATCGCCTCGATGGGTACCACCTGATCTTTGCGCACCTTGTCGATCACGACATTGCGCGCAACGGTGAGCAGGAAGGGCTTGACCGGATCTGGCCGCTTGGTCTTCGCAGCCTCGTAGATTTTCAGATACACGTCCTGCTTCAGGTCGGCTATATCGCTTTCGTTTTTCCAGTAGCGGTGCAGAAACGACATCAACGTTGCTTCCAAAGGAAAAACTTCGCAGATAAACCATTGCCCAAGCTCAGATGCAGCCATGCCCGCACCCTGACCAAGGTTTCCCGGCTTCCTGAAGTCTGTGTCTAACGATCCAGTCATTCCGGCCCGATTGCCCTTGGAGGGTTTGTGATCCGAACCTCATTAAATGAAACGGATGCCAACCCTCATTGTTGACGCGCGGCCGGATAAAATTTTCTCTGCGAAAGATTATTGCCCGCTTTGGGGCGGTCGCTCGCATCCCGGGCGGCGCGCTTGGGGGGCCATGGTCGATGCACCATCCGGGAATAACCGGATTTCGTCACCTTTCGCGGACATGGATCGCCCCACCCGCCCTTGAACGTCATAATCGACATTCCGCCTTGCCCGGCTGGGTCCATTTCAACCATAAAGGATTGAAACTGCTCAAAGGCATCATCTCAGGAAGAAAGGGGCCACGTATCCGCCCATGACGGACGCGAGCTTGCTACCGATTGTTCTCGCGCTTCCCTTCCTGGGCAGTCTGGGTGCGGCGTTTCTGCCTATACGGGGGCGCAATGCGGCGGCGGCGCTTGCCGCGGCGGTTACGCTTGCGAGCCTCGTCCCCATCCTGGCGTTCTATCCGGCGCTGGCCAACGGCGGAACGGTGAGCCTTGCGATACCCTGGCTGCCTTCGCTCGGGCTCGACCTCACCTTCAGACTCAACGGCCTGTCCTGGCTGTTTTGCATGCTCATCCTCGGGATCGGCGTGCTGATCGTCCTTTACGCGCGCTATTACATGTCGGCGGAGGACCCTGTTCCGCGCTTCTTTGCGTTTTTGCTGGCGTTCATGGGGTCCATGCTTGGCATTGTTCTCTCGGGCAATCTCGTTCAGATCGCCTTCTTTTGGGAGATCACCAGCCTCTTCTCATTTCTGCTGATCGGCTATTGGCATCACAACCAGAGCGCGCGTGATGGTGCGCGCATGGCCCTTATCGTCACCGCAAGCGGTGGCGTCTGCCTTCTCGTCGGCTTTCTGCTGCTCGGGCACATCGCAGGAAGCTACAATGTTGATGAGGTTCTGGGAGCCGGTGAACGCATTCGCGGCCACGCCCTCTATCTGCCGACCCTCATCCTGATCCTCATTGGCGCTTTCACCAAGAGCGCGCAGTTCCCATTCCATTTCTGGCTGCCGCACGCCATGGCCGCGCCGACGCCGGTGTCCGCCTATCTTCATTCGGCAACTTTGGTGAAAGCGGGCATTTATGTGCTCATGCTGCTCTGGCCGGTGCTGGCAGGCACTGAAAGCTGGTATCTGATTGTCACCACTGCCGGCCTCATCACGCTGCTGGTCGGCGCCTGGGCCGCAATCTTCCAGCAGGACCTGAAGGGGCTGCTTGCCTATTCGACGATCAGCCATCTGGGGCTCATCACCTTGCTGCTCGGGCTCGGCAGCCCTTTGGCTGCGGTGGCGGCGATCTTTCACACGGTCAACCACGCGACCTTCAAGGCGTCGCTGTTCATGGCCGCGGGCATCATCGACCATGAAACCGGTACGCGGGACTTGCGCAGATTAAGCGGGTTGGCGCGCTTCATGCCGATCACGGCCACACTGGCAATGGTCGCCGCGGCGGCGATGGGGGGCGTTCCGCTGCTC
>DATJDE010000090.1:0-4156 GCA_035497595.1 Rhizomicrobium sp.
CAAAGGTCGATGCGGGCGCCAGCCGCGCGCTGACCCAGTTCAGTTTCGATCACGATGGTATTTCACGCTTCCGCGATGCGGCAGCGCGCGCAGGCATACATATCCCGATTTCACCTGGCCTTATTCCAACAACCAACATTAAAGGTATATCCCGCATGGCTGCTAAAGCAGGCGCAAAAATTCCCGATTGGCTCACCCGTCTTTACGATGGTCTGGATGCCGACCCCGATGCCAGAAAGATTATCGCCGCAACCGTTCTGGCCGATCAGGTTGGCCAATTGCGCGCGCGCGGCTTTGGACAGTTTCATTTCTATACGCTCAATCAAGCAGATCTCGCCTTTTCCGCGTGCCGCTTGCTTGGCATTTCGGGGAGGGCCGCAGCATGAGCAACCGGCAAGCCCGCCTTTCCTGGATGCATGCAGAAGCCCGTAAAAGAATTCTGCTGCTCGATGGTTCCTGGGGTGTGATGATCCAGGGCTACAATTTGAGCGAAGATGATTTTCGCGGCGCACGTTTTGGCAATCATGAAAGCCCCTTGAGAGGCAATAACGATCTTCTCACCCTCACGCGCCCCGACATCGTGCGCGATATCGGCAATGCCTATTTGAAGGCGGGGGCCGATTTCATCGAAACCAACACCTTCAACTCCACCCTGATCAGCCAGAACGATTATAACCTCGGCCATCTGGTGCGGGAGCTGAATGAAGAAGGCGCAAAGCTGGCGCGTGAATGTTGCGACAGCTTTTCGACCGCCGACCGCCCGCGCCTCGTCGCAGGCGTGCTTGGGCCAACGACACGCACAGCCTCCCTTTCGCCGGATGTGAACGATCCCGCTTTCCGCAGCGTGACCTTCGATCAATTGCGCGAAACTTATAAAGATTCGACCATCGGCCTGATCCAGGGCGGCAGCGATGTGATCATGATCGAAACGATTTTCGACACGCTCAATGCCAAGGCCGCGATCTTTGGCATTGAAGAAGCGTTTGATGAAGTCGGTGAGCGCCTGCCGATCTGGATTTCCGGCACCATCACCGATCTTTCGGGCCGCACGCTCACGGGGCAAACGGCAGAAGCCTTCTGGCATTCCGTGCGCCACGCAAAGCCGTTTGCGATTGGCCTGAACTGCGCGCTGGGTGCCAAAGAACTGCGCCCCTATATAAGCGAAATTTCGCAGGCGGCCGATACGCTGGTCAGTGCCCATCCCAATGCTGGCCTGCCCAATGAATTTGGCGGCTATGACGAAACGCCCGAAACCATGAGCAAGATGATCGGCGAATTTGCGCGATCCGGCCTCGTGAACATCGTTGGTGGTTGCTGCGGCACCACACCTGCCCATATCAAGGCGTTTGGTGAAGCCATTGAAGGCGTGGTCCCCCGTACCGTTCCGGAAAAACCAAAATATATGCGCCTGTCGGGCCTTGAGCCCTTCACCCTGACGCCTGATTTGAATTTCGTGAATGTGGGCGAGCGCACCAACATCACCGGCTCAGCCAAATTCCGCAAACTGATCGCCGCTGATGATTATGAGGCGGCGCTGGAGGTTGCCCGCAATCAGGTCGAGAATGGCGCGCAAATTATCGACGTCAATATGGACGAAGGGCTGATCGATTCCGAAGCCGCGATGCGCCGTTTCCTTAACATGGCTGCGGGCGAACCAGCCATCGCGCGCGTGCCGCTGATGATCGATTCCTCCAAATGGTCGGTGATTGAAGCCGGACTGAAGGTTTGGCAGGGCAAGCCTGTGGTCAATTCGATCAGCATGAAGGAAGGTGAGGAGTCGTTCATCCATTATGCGCGTCTTGTCATGCGCTATGGCGCTGCCGTGGTGGTGATGGCGTTTGACGAACAGGGCCAGGCCGATACCCAGGCCCGCAAGCTGGAAATCTGCACCCGGGCCTATGATATTCTGGTCAACAAGGTCGGCTTCGCGCCAGAAGACATCATCTTCGACCCGAACATCTTTGCCGTCGCCACGGGCATCGAAGAACACAATGATTATGGCCGTGCCTTTGTCGACGCGGCAAAGCAAATTCGCGAAACGCTGCCCCATTCCCACATATCGGGCGGGGTATCGAACTTCTCCTTCTCCTTCCGCGGCAACGATACGGTGCGCGAAGCGATGCATTCGGTGTTTCTGTTCCACGCTGTCAAAGCCGGGATGGACATGGGCATCGTCAATGCAGGCCAGCTTACGGTCTATCAGGATATTCCCACGCCGCTGCGTGAAGGCATCGAAGACGTTCTGTTCAACCGTCGTGCAGACGCGACCGAGCGGCTTCTCGATTTGGCCCAGCGTTTCAAGGGCGATGGCTCCGTCCCCGAAGTGCAGAATGCTGCCTGGCGGTCACTTCCCGTCGAGGAACGGCTGACCCATGCGCTGGTGCATGGTGTCGCCGATTTTGTCACCGAGGATACGGAAGAAGCCCGGCTGAACGCGGTCCGCCCGCTCGATGTGATTGAAGGCCCGTTGATGGCCGGCATGAATGTGGTGGGTGATCTGTTTGGCTCAGGAAAAATGTTCCTGCCACAGGTCGTCAAATCCGCGCGCGTGATGAAAAAAGCGGTGGCCCATCTGCTCCCCTTCATGGAAGCCGAGCAGGCCAAGAATCAGGTCAAAGAACCGGTTGGCCGCATCGTCATGGCCACGGTGAAGGGCGATGTGCATGACATCGGTAAAAACATTGTCGGCGTGGTTTTGCAGTGCAACGGGTACGAGGTGATCGATCTCGGCGTGATGACGCCGACCCAGAAAATCCTCGACACCGCGAAAGAAAAAGGCGCCAACATGATCGGCCTTTCCGGCCTGATCACGCCATCGCTGGATGAAATGTGCCACGTCGCCGCCGAAATGGAACGGCAGGGCTTTGACATTCCGCTGCTGATCGGCGGCGCCACGACAAGCCGTGTCCACACAGCGGTCAAGATCAACCCGAATTATAAACGCGGGCAAGCGGTCTATGTGACGGATGCCTCGCGCGCAGTTGGTGTTGCATCGACCCTGCTCAACCGCACGGCCAGGCCCGAATATGAAGCCAATCTGCGCCGCGAATATGAGGAGATTGCGCGCAATCATGCTGCCCAGCGCGCCCCCGGCCGCCGCCTGCCTATCGCGCAGGCCCGGGCCAACAAGCTCAAATTCGATTGGACCGGCTATACCCCGCCAACGCCAAACTATTTTGGCACGAAACAATATGGCCCCTACGATCTGGGTGAACTTGCCCGCTACATAGACTGGACTCCGTTCTTCCAGACCTGGGAACTGGTCGGGCGTTACCCGATGATCCTTGATGACGACAAGATGGGTGAAGCCGCGCGCGGCCTGTTTGCCGATGCGCAGAAAATGCTGGCCCAGATCGTTGAAGGCAAATGGCTCACCGCGCGCGCCGCCGTCGGCTTCTGGCCCGCCAATGCGGAAGGCGATGACATCATCGTTTATGGTGACAAATCCCGTAAATTCCCCATCGCGACGTTCCACACCTTGCGCCAACAAATGACGCGTGATGGGGGCAAACCCAATCTGGCCTTGTCCGATCTCATCGCCCCGGTGCAAACGGGCCTTGCCGATTATATCGGCGGCTTTGTCGTCACCTCCGGCCATGGCGAAGATGTGCACATCAAGCGCTTCGAAGACGACAAGGATGATTACAGCGCCATTCTGCTGCGGGCCTTGTCCGATCGTCTGGCCGAAGCGTTTGCCGAACGCATGCACGAACGGGTACGCCGCGAATTCTGGGGCTATATGCCGGATGAAGATTTCACCCCGCAACAACTCATCGCCGAATCCTATCGCGGCATCCGGCCTGCACCGGGTTACCCCGCCCAGCCCGATCATACCGAAAAGGAAACGCTGTTCCGCCTTTTGGACGGCGAAGCCCGTACCGGTGTGAAGTTGACCGAAAGTTTTGCGATGTGGCCAGGATCATCCGTGAGCGGATTATACTACTCCCACCCCGCAAGTCGCTATTTCGGGGTCGGCAAAATCGAGCGCGATCAGGTGGAAGATTATGCCCGCCGCAAGGGGTGGGATATGCGCACCGCCGAACGCTGGCTCGCACCGCTGCTGAACTACGATCCGCATGCCAAGGACGCGGCCTGACAGGATAGAGACCAAAAAGAAAAAGGCCGGAGCACGTTCGCCCCGGCCTTTGTCCCCTTA
>DATJDE010000091.1:0-1662 GCA_035497595.1 Rhizomicrobium sp.
TCCTCGGGATAGACTTTTTCGCCTGCCGTGTTGATGCAGACGCTGCCGCGCCCGAGCAGCGTGAGGCTTCCATCGGCTTCGACCCGGCACCAGTCTCCCGGCATGGAATAGCGCACGCCTGCGATGGTGCGGAAGGTTTGGGCGGTTTTTTCCGGGTCTTTGTAATAACCGCGCGGGATGGGCGGGCATTGCGCGATCATGCCGGTGCGCCCGGAGCCGGGCAGGACTTCCTGGTCATCCTCATCGAACACTTTGCAGCGTTCGCCGATCTGGAAGCTGGCGGTTTTGATTTCGCCGTCTTTGCTCATTTGCGAGGACCCGAGGCCGACGCTTTCGGACGAGCCGAAACTATCGGTCAGGACGACTTGCGGCATGTGGCGGATCAGGCCGCGCTTGACCTCGATGCTCCACATCACGCCGGAGGACACCATGCTGACGACCGAGCTGAGATCGAAGCGGCCGGGCTCTGCATCCAGCACCCGTAACATGGGTTTGGCAAAGGCATCGCCGACGATCACGATGGCGGCGACCTTGTCGCGCTCCACCGTCGTCCAGAGTTCGGTGGAGTCGAAATGTTCGCCCTCCAGCGTTACCACGCAGCCGCCGCTGAGCATGGTGGCGAGCGCCATCAGCATGCCGGTGCCATGCATCAGGGGGCAGGCGGGCAGCAGCCTTGGTCCGGGGCCGACCTCGCGGATGGATTGGAGCAGCGCCTCCAGGGTTTCCGGCACCGGGCCGCGGGCGCGCAAGGAGGCGAGATGGGATTCGCGCAAGTCGTCATGCGTCCAGATCACGCCTTTGGGCATGCCGGTGGTGCCGCCGGTATAGATGAAGAACTCATCATCGGCTGCGCGCGTAATATTGAGCGGCGCGCCGCTGCCGGTTTCGGCCAGTGTTTCGTAGTCCTCGGCAAAGGGGGCGACAGGTCCGTCGCTGCCGACCTCGATAAAGGTTTTGACCTTGTGCAGGCGGTCGCGGATCTGCGCCATGACACCGGCGAATTCGGCACCATAGATTACGGTTTGGGCGTCGGAATTATCGATGATGTAGAACACTTCATCGGGCTTGTAGCGATAGTTGATGTTCACATGGGTCTGGCGCGCCTTGAATGCGGCCGTCATGGCTTCGCAATATTCGGGGCGGTTGCGCATATAGAAGGCGAGTTTTCCGCCCGGTGCGGCGCCGCGCGTTACCAGCGCGCGGGCCAGATTGTTGGAGCGGCGCGCGGCATCGCCCCAGCTGATCGTGCGCGCGCCATGAATGAAGGCCGGCGCATCCGCCGGTAGCACCTGCTCAATCGCTTCCAATATGTCGCCGAAATTCCAGGACATGTCTCAACCCGATATGATGTTTCTTTGCGCCAAGTCTGGCGCGCCGCGTGCCGCAAAAGCAACCGGCGCGGGGTCTATTGACAGCACTCCCAGTAGGGCTGCCTTACGCCAGCAGCTTTTCCAGCGTGGCCAGATCGTCGGCTTCGCGGGCGGGCTTGTCCCAGCGCAAGCGGTTGATGCGGGGAAAGCGCATGGCGACGCCTGATTTGTGGCGGGTGGAGCGTTGCAGGCCTTCAAAGGCGATTTCCATGACGAGGCCGAAATCAGCATCGGCGCGCACCGCGCGGACGGGGCCGAAACGCTCGGTGGTGTTGTCGCGCACAAAGGCGTC
>DATJDE010000092.1:0-6172 GCA_035497595.1 Rhizomicrobium sp.
TTTCTACGACCGCTACTTTTTCAACGGTTACACGCTGGATGGGCATGTCTTCTTCGCCGCCGCGCTTGGCGTCTATCCGCATCTCAATGTGATGGATGCCGCGTTCTCGGTGATCGTCGATGGGGTGCAGCATAATCTGCGGGCCTCCCGCCTGCTCAATATGGAGCGGATGGATACGACGGTCGGCCCCATCTCCATCCAGGTGATCGAGCCGCTCGAACGCTTGCGCATCCGCGTGCACGACAATGAGCACAACATCACCGCCGATCTCACCTTTCACGCCCGCGCCAAGCCGGTCGAGGAGCCGCGCTTCACCTTTCGCGATGGGCCGCGCACGGTGATGGATTATACGCGGCTGACCCAGAACGGCGCCTATGAAGGGGTGATTGAGGTTGGCAACCATCGCATCGATATTGGTGACGGCATGGTGCTGGGCACGCGGGACCGGTCCTGGGGCGTGCGGCCCATCGGCCTGTCCGATCCACAAGGTGTTGCTCCGCCGCACAGCCCGCAATTCTACTGGCTATGGGCACCGCTGAATTTTCCCGATCGTTTCATGCTCTATCACAACAATGCCAACGCCGATGGCACGCCCTGGAACACCGCCGCGGTGATGGGCACGCTGGAGGGTGCGGCGCCGGTGCATATGACGTCCTGCTCTGCGGAACTGACGTTCAAATCCGGCACCCGCCATGCGCGCCATGCGGTGATTGAAACGCGTGATCCAGCGGGCGATGTGTGGCGGGTCGAACTGTCGCCGCGCTTCAATTTCTATATGTCGGGCATTGGCTACATGCATCCCGAATGGGGCCATGGGCACTATAAGGGCGAGCTTGCCATCGGTTATGACGTTTATGATCTGGCGACCGTTAATGAAAACGATCCGCGTTTTCTGCATGTGCAGGCGTTTGTCACCGCGCGGCTGACCGGGCCGGGTGTTGAACGTGTGGGGGCGGGCGTGCTCGAACAGTTGATCATCGGGCGCCATACGCCATCGGGCTTCAAGGATCTGCGGGATGTCGCGCCATGAGCGACGATCTTGTCCCCCGTCTGGAATCCTATCTGGCGCGCGTGCTTGGGCGGCCCGATCTGGAAGTCAGCGCCTTGGCGCGCATTCCCGGCGGAGCCAGCCGCGAAACCTATCGCTTCCGCATCCGCTATCGGCGCGACGGCGCAGAAACAGACCGCGGGCTGATCCTGCGCCGCGACCCGCCCGCCAGCCTGATCGAAACCGAACGGTCCACTGAATACCGCGCCTATCAGGCGTTTCATGCGCTCGGCCTGCCGGTGCCCGAACCGATTGCGCTGGAAGAGAGCGGCGAATTTCTCGACCGGCCTTTTTTTATCATGGAAGAAATTGAGAACAGTCAGGTCGGCAACATCCTTGCCGCCGATCCCTATGGCGAGTACCGCCAACGCATCGGCGAGCAATTCTTCGGCTGTTTAGGCCGTATCGCGCGCGCCGATGTCGATGCCATTGGCCTTGGTGATCTGGAAGGCACACGTGATCCCGCCCAGTGCTGGGCGCATGAATTGGACCGGTGGGAAACAGTGATCGCAGACGATGAGTGCGAACCGCAGCCCATCGTCCATGCGGCGTTGCGCTGGCTCCGGCGCAATCCACCGCCGCCCGCGCCGCGCATATCGGTGGTGCATGGCGATTACCGCACCGGCAATTTTCTGTTCAATGCAGACGGAAAGATGACCGCGATCCTCGATTGGGAAATGACCCATCTGGGCAATCCGCTCGAAGACCTTGGCTGGGCGCTCGATCCGTTATGGAGCCATGGCGATCCCGCCCGCCCCGCAGGCACGATCCCGCGCCCTGCCGCGCTGGCGATCTGGGAACGGGAAAGCGGCATCCGCATCGACACCGCGGCGCTCGCCTGGTGGGAAATTTTTGCCAGCCTCAAAGGCTGCGCAATCTGGATGTCGGCGGCGCGCGAATATGCCCAAGGGCGCAACACCGATCCGGTGAACGCATTTTCGGGCTGGTATTGCCTTGCTTTTCACAACCGGGTGCTTGCCGAAAGGCTGGGTGCGGCATGACACCGGAAACCGATCACATTCTCAATTTGTCGGCGATGAAGCTGATCAGCGAATTCGCCCCGGCCCTTGGCACCCAGTATGGACAGGGCATGGCGCAGGTGGTGGCGGTGCTGATGTTCCTGTCCGCACAGGAGTTTGAGCGCGGGGCCGCGATTCGCGCCGCCGAAAATGCCGATATGCGTGCTGTGTTCGCCGCGCTTGCGCCCCAGATCGGCGATGCCGCCTTGCGCGCCGAGCTGCAAAAAGCAGGGGCAGGGACGGAAGGTGATCTAACGATCTCCGCCCTCAACGCCGTCAACGCGGATTTGCGGCGGTTGCTGATCCGGCTGCATGCTCAACTGGACGATAGCGGGGCTGATGCGTCTGCGGTATGGACGGTGCTCAAGGCGATGGCTGCACGCCGAACCCTCTCCCTGCCGGCCTTATGAGCTGATCTTTGCGTGGCATAGCATTACGTCTTTCCCTGGCGCAGGGCGCAGCCGGGCTATTCGGTGGCGCCTATACCCCGTTCTTCGGTGCCTGGCTGGCATGGAAGGGGCTTTCGCCCGTCGCCATCGGCGTGCTGCTTGCCACCGCCATGTTGCTGCGCGTGGTGGTCGCCCCGCTCACCGGCATGATCGCGGACGCCCGCAACGACCGGCGCACGATGATGCTGCTGCTCTCCACGGTGATGCTGCTCGGTTATGGCACGCTGCTGTTCGCAACCGCCCAGTGGGCGATCTTCACGGCCTCGATTCTCGCAAGCGTCGCTGCCGGAGCAATGAGTCCGCTGCTGGAAAGCGCCAGTGTGCGTTTGGCCGACCGGCATCAATTCGATTACGGCCATGTGCGGTTGTGGGCCTCCTCGCTGTTCGTGGTGGGCAATGTGCTGTCAGGCTTCGCCAAGCGCGTGTTCGGCTTTGTCATGCTGGCGCCATGGCTCACCGTTTCGGTGCTGCTCAATCTCATCGCGGTCTATCTGCTGCCGCGCCCGCGCGGGGCCCGGCCTAGGGGCGATTTTTCGTCCCGCCTGCGCGCCACCTTTGCAGAGGCGCGCGAGCTGTTGCGCGCGCCGGTCTTTCTGATTTTCCTCGCGGCCGCCAGCCTCGCTCAGGGCTCACATGCGTTTTATTATGGCTATGGCGGTTTGCACTGGACCAAGCTCGGTTTCAGCGGCCCGCTGATCGGCATTTTGTGGCCGCTCGGGGTCTTCGTCGAAATTCTTTTGATGTCCTATTCGCTGCGGGTGCTGCGTTTTCTTGGTGCCACCCGGTTGTTGCTGATCGGCAGTCTCGGCTGCGTGCTGCGCTGGACGATCCTGGCGTTTGATCCGCCGCTCAGCCTTGTCGTCGTCGCACAGCTTTTACACGGGGCAACCTTTGCCATGTCGCATCTGGGCGCGATGTATTTCATCGTCAAAGCCGTGCCGCCGCGGCTGACGGCGACGGCGCAAAGCCTTTATGCCGTGTGCTGGTCCGGCATGGCGATGGGGTTTGCCACGCTTGCCTCCGGCCCGCTCTACACACATTTTGGTGGGCGCACCTATTTGTTGATGGCGCTCATGGGCGTTGGGGCCAGCATCTTTGCATTTCTGCTCGACCGTCGCTGGCAAGGCGCGCGCGTTACCAAAAGCATGCTGGCTGAAGAAGACCCGGACGCGGTTTAGAGCGGTTCCAGGAAAAGTGTGCGGCGGTTTTACGTCCGGAACCGCGACAAAACAAAAAGCTAGAGCACACTTTAGCATTTCCGTGAAATGCGAAAATGCTCTAGCGCCCGCGCGGATGCGCATCGGTATAAATTGCCATCAGCCGCGTGGTTTCCACTTCAGTATAGGTCTGTGTGGTGGAGAGCGAGGCGTGGCCCAGCAATTCCTGCACGCTGCGCAAATCCCCGCCATTGGCGAGCAGATGCGTCGCAAAGGAATGGCGCAAGGCATGTGGCGTCGCTTTTTCCGGCAGGCCCAGCCGTCCGCGCAAATCCTGCATCAGCAGTTGCGCCTCGCGCGGGCTCATGGGCTTGCCGCGGCGGGACAGAAACAACGGCGTAGCGCGCGCGCCGCCAAAGGGAATCTTCGCCGCATAGTCCGCAATCGCGTCGGCCACCGCAGGCAAAACAGGCACGCTGCGCTCTTTGCGGCCTTTGCCCAGAATGGTCAGCGTCCGCCCCAGCGGCACGTCCCCGCGCTTCAGGCTGAGTCCTTCGGAAATGCGCAGGCCCGCGCCGTAGAGCAGCGTCAGCAACGCGACATTGCGCGCGGCCAGCCAATCGATAGCGTGTTCGCCTGCTTCGTCCAGCGTGCGCGCAGCATCGATTTCACTGAGCGGGCGCGGCAGGCTTTTTTTGATGCGTGGCGTGCGCACGCCACGCGGGGCGGGATTGTCCAAAATCTCTTCGCGCGCCATCCAGCGATAAAAATTGCGGATCGCCGCAATCGCCCGCTGGACCCCGCGCGGGCCCAGCCCATCGGCGCGCCGGTCGGTGATGAAGGCGCGAATATCGGCGGGCGCAACCGTGCCGAGCGCGCGTTCGCCTATGCTGCGCCCCATATGGATGTGCAGAAAACCAAGGAAGCGCGAAAGATCATCGCCATAGGCGCGCAGTGTGTTAGGGCTGGCGCGTCTTTCATGCGCCAGCGCTGAAAGCCAGGCCTGTTTCAGCTCCTCGCCTCCGCGCGCCATGGCAGCGGGCCTTATTCTTCCCGGATGCGCAAATTCGCCTTCTTGGCGTCAGCGAGGAAGGCCGCAAGCCCCTTGTCGGTCAACGGATGGTTGATCAGCGCACGGAAAATATTGGGCGGCACTGTCGCGACATCGGCGCCCGCCAGCGCACATTCACGCACATGGCTGACACTGCGGATGGAGGCGGCCAGAATCTCGGTCTTGAAGCTGTAATTGTCGTAGATCTGGCGAATGTCGCGGATCAGCTGCATGCCGTCTTCACCCGCATCATCGACACGTCCGATAAACGGCGAAATGAACGTGGCACCGGCTTTCGCTGCCATCATCGCCTGCACTGGCGAGAAGCACAGCGTGATGTTGACCATCAGCCCCATGTCGCGCAGCGCACGGCAGGCTTCCAGGCCATCCCAGGTCATGGGAACCTTGATGGTGATGTTTTTCGCCACCTTGGCATAGCGTTCGCCTTCCGCGATCATGCCTTTCGCATCGGTGGCCAGAACTTCGGCACTGATGGGGCCTGGCACGGCGGCGGTGATGATCTTCAGCGATTCGAAGATATCAAGGCCGGTCTTGGCCGCGAGAGATGGGTTGGTGGTCACCCCATCGACAAGGCCTGTGCGAGCCAGATCGGTGATGTCTTTGGGGTCTGCGCTGTCGATAAAAAGTTTCATGTCTTCATTGACCAATCAGATTGTCGGACGAAATTGTACCCCATGATGAGGCCTTCCCTAAAGCCCGAAGCTGCACAGGCGCAAACATTGCGCGCCTGTGTCCTTTTACCGCTTCCGCTCAAGGGGCCTTATGATTACGCGTTTGTCGCGGCTGCGGTTCCGCGCGGAACGCTGGTGATGGCCCCTTTGGGCGGGCGGCAAACCCTGGGCGTGGTGTGGGGCGCGGCCGAAGGCGGCGTGGCCGACGAAAAGCTCAAAACCGCGAGGCCGCTTGAAGGTTTTCCCGCCCTTCCCGCCAAATTGTGCGATTTTGTGGATTGGGTGGCGCGCTACACTTTGGCCCCGCAAGGCTCGGTGCTGTCGCTCGCCTTGCGCGCCACGGCGGCCTTTGCGCCTGAAATACCGCGCGTCGCCTATGTGCGCGGTGCGGTAACGCCGACGCGGATGACGCTAGCGCGCGCCCGCGTGCTGGAGGTGGCGGGCGATGGGCTTGCCCGCGCCATTCCCGCTTTGGCGGAGGAGGCCAATGCGTCTGCCAGCGTGGTGCGCGGCCTGATCGAGGCCGGTGCGCTGGACGCGGCCGGCCTGCCCGAATTTGCACCCCTGCCGCAGCCAGACCCCGAATTCCAGACGCCAGCCCTCAATCCTGAACAGCAACATGCAGCCGTAGCGCTGGTGGGCGCCGTCAGCGCGCATAAATTTTCCGCCCATCTGCTCGATGGCGTGACCGGCTCGGGTAAAACCGAAACCTATTTTGAGGCCATTGCCGAAGCCCTGCGCCGCAAGCGGCAGGTT
>DATJDE010000093.1:0-3998 GCA_035497595.1 Rhizomicrobium sp.
GCCATCCCACGCCGGGCTAGATAATTTCCGGTTGCCTGTCACCACATGCACCGTGCGACAGAACGCAGAAGACGCCGCCTCACGCGCTGATGGAACTGTGTTTAATGGCTATAATGCTAGACATTATGGCATAGACATAAATGTCAAATGCCATAAAGGGACGTGTTGCCCATTCGGTTGGCTGCGACACGCAGCAGGATTTCAGCGCCGTCACGCCAAGCTTAGCGCCCTTGACAATTGTACTGATCTGCCAAAAAGTTGATTCAACGATAAAAGGCCGCGGCAAACGCCGTCAGGCTATCCAGGGACGAAACGCAAGGGGATTGTGATGACGTTGCGAGGATTTCTTTTAGGAACCTGTGTCGCTGTATGCGCCACGCAAGTGCAGGCGCAGGATGTTGCGGCCCCGGTCAGTCAGCAGCCGGTACAGCCTTTCAACACAGCCAGCACCATCGAAACGGTGACGGTAACCGCGCGCAAGCGTAACGAGCGGCTGATCGACGTTCCGGTATCCGCCAACGCGTTGACGCAGGAAACGCTGGAACGCTACGCGACCACGAGTTTAACAAGCATTGTCAACCAGATTCCGCAGGTTAGCGTGGATAGTGCGGCCTCCGGCAACGGCGCCATCATCACGGTGCGCGGCATCGGCTCATCATCGGTGGACGCAGGCATCGAACAGGAAGTCACGGTCAATATAGATGGCGTTCCCATCAGCCGGGGCCGCGTCATCAACCAGGCCGTGTTCGATCAGCAATCGGTCGAAGTGCTGAAAGGCCCGCAGGCGCTGTATTTCGGTAAAAACAGCCCGGCGGGGGTGATCTCCCTCAACAGCGTCACGCCCGGCGATCAGTTCGAAGGCTATGTCCGGGCGGGATATGAAACGACGGCAAGCCAGTACATTCTGGAAGGCGCGGTCACCATGCCGCTGGCAGACGATCTGTCGGCCCGTGTCGCCTTGCGCGGCAGCAACATGACCGGCGGTTATGTCAAGAATGTGGGTGGGCCGATCACCGATCCTGCGCTGTTGCCCGTCAATCTGGCCGCCGCCGGAATCACCTTGCCCGGCGCGCCCAAGGGTGAATATCCCGGCAGCAAGGAACTGACGGGCCGTTTCACGCTGGCCTATACCCCCAACGAACAATTCGACGCGACGTTCAGGTTTCTCGGCGCCAATTATCACGATAACGGCCCCAGCATGACGACCGTGATGCTGTCCTGCGGTGCGGGGCAGGCCGGGCCTATGAGCCTCGATCTCGGATCGAGCCGCTATCTTCTGGATCCGTATGGCTCCTGTTCGCCGGACAAGCGAACCAGTTCGATGGGTACGATTCCTGCCGAGGTTGCAGCCCTTTATCCCGGCTCACATGGCGGCGTTCCGTTCATGGATGTGCGGACCTATCTGTCATCATTGACGATGAACTATCACCTGACCGGCGATCTGACGCTGACCTCCGTGACCGGCTATTACAACATGGCCCAGCGTCAATTCTCGAACTACGACTATACGGCCTTCTCCATCGCCTCCGGCCAGAACGACGATTCCAACCGGACATGGACACAGGAATTGCGGTTGTCTTCTTCGTTCGATTTTCCGCTCAACTTCACGGCGGGCCTGTTTTATCAGAATGACACACGGCAGTTCATCCAGAGCGGCAGCATCGGCTATCTGGGCCTCGACCCGGTAACGGGACAAACCAACTTCTCGAGCGCCGCGAATTTCTATTCGGGGGAGACCTTCTCCGGCTTTGCTGAACTGACATGGCAAATCGCCGATAATGTGGAACTTGCGGGTGGCGCGCGCTACACGCTGGAAGAAAAGGCCGGTGATAGCGGCAATACTTTCGTGTTCAAATCCTTCCAGGCGGGCTATCTGGCGCCGGGGCAACGTCTTGTCGGCAACATCGTAGAACACAACGTCTCCCCGCAGGCGACGTTGAGCTGGCACCCCACCGCCAACACCATGCTCTATGCGGCCTATAAAACGGGCTTCAAATCCGGCGGCTGGTCAACGCCCACGCGGTATTCCAGCAAGGCGACAGTCGAGAACCAGCAGTTCGATCAGGAAATCGTGCGCGGCGGCGAAATCGGCCTGAAATTCGCCGAGATGGGCGGCGATCTGACCGGCGATGTCACGGGCTATCACTACATCTTCAAGGGGCTGCAACTCACTGCCTATGATGTGCCGACAGCATCATACTTCACGACCAATGCTGGCAGCGCGGCGGTCGACGGGATCGAAATCAATCTGGCCTACCAGGCGCTGAAGGAATTGGCGCTGCGTGCGTCGGTTGGATACAACCACGCCCGTTACGACAGCTTCCCCGGCGCGCAATGCTTTACGGGGCAAACGGCCGCCGAAGGTTGCGTTGCGGGGGTGCAGAACCTAGCAGGTCAGCCCCTGTCGCGCGCGCCAGACTGGTCGGGCAATCTGGGTGCGACCTACAACCACCCGCTGACGCAGGACTATGTGCTGTCGTTCACCACCGATATGCGCTTCAGTTCGAAATACAATGTCACCACCACCAATTCCCCTTATGGCTGGCAGAACGGATTTGCGACCTGGGATGCCAGTGTGCGCCTCTCCGATGAGCAATGGGAGTTTGCGGTGATCGGGCGCAACCTGACCGACAAGGTCTATGCGGTGATCGGCGGCGACAAGCCGCTCGGGCCACGCGGCCAGGTCGCTGGCAGCCTCGGCCTGCCGCGCACGGTCACACTACAGGTGAGCCGACACTTCTAAAATTGGGGATGGGGCGGGTGCCGGCAAAGCTGCCGGCGCCCGCTTTTCCGCGTGTTATGTATTGCGTTGGGGTTTTATGGCCGCGTTCAACAGGGCCTCGCCTTCTTTACCGGCCGCAAGCGCCTTGAGAAAACCAAGAATCTCGTTCTTGCGTTTTGACGGGTTGTAAGAAAGCCCACCCTGTAGCGCGAGGCCTTCAAGAAGAAAGCGGAACACGTCGCGCCGCAGTGTGAACCAGGGCGCGTCGATGTAGCGTTCGGGATAGGTCGCAAGCGCCACCTCGCGCCGCCCGCGGTCGTATTCGGCGAGCGCCGGGCTGAAAATCGCCGAAAGATCTGGGTCGGTGCGCGAAGCCATCAGCAATTCGGAGAAAGCACGGAAGATATTGGTCTGAAGCTGATCCCACGCGATGTCGACGACCGATGACCAGTCATCCGGTTCGATCGTTTTGACCTCGTCGATATAGAGCTGCAACCGCTCCCGCAGAATGTAATAGATCACCGCTTCGATCAGCAGCATCCGCGAGGGAAAGTGATAGAGCATGGCGGTGCGGGTAAGCTGCGCACGCTCCGAAACGGTCGTGGTCGTGGTGCCCGCATAGCCGGTCTCGGCAAGGCAATCGACGGCGGACTCCATAATGCGCTTACGGGTGCGGGTGCTCTTGGAGAGTTCGCCGTCCTCGATCCTGGTCGGATCAGGCAGCCGCAATGTGATCTTTGAAAGATCCGGCAGTTCGCGCCGTGCTCGTGAACGTCTCAATTGAAACTCGCGAATCTGCCACCCATCAGGAAGCTACATGTTTCGGTTGAAACGAGGAAGGTGTTCCACCCAAAGTGAGCGGCAGCCGTTTGATGCCGCGATGATAGAAATGTTTGTGATACCCAGGTGCGCAAACCGGCTCAGCAAGTGCAATAGCACCGAATCGCTTGGCGATTGCGAGAAACGCGATTTTCAGCTCCAGACGCGACAACATGGCGCCCACGCAGAAATGCAGGCCAAGGCCGAATGCCAGATGCGGCCGGGCAGGCCGTTCGCCGAATTTCAGCCGGTCGGAATCCTCGCCGAACACCGTTTCGTCGCGATTGGCCGAGGCCAGCCGGACATGTAGCAACGTGCCCTTGGCAATTGCCACGCCGCCCAACTCCGTGTCCGCCATGGCGCGGCGGAATTGGCCTTGCACCGGCGTTTCCAGCCGCAGCGTCTCCTCCACAAAGCTGGAAATGCGTTCTGGTCCGGCCCGCAGCCGGTCGAGCAG
>DATJDE010000094.1:0-1553 GCA_035497595.1 Rhizomicrobium sp.
AGCCTTGCTGCTGTGCTGTCAAACCGGGCCCTGTCGAAGTTGAAGCGGAACTGATCGGGCTCGCGGCCTGTGAAGCGGGAGAGTTCGAGCTTCCAGTTTTCGTGCACCACGCCCGCCGTCACCACGCCGAAGGTGATGTGGGTGGAATCGAGCCAGTGATGGGTGATGGGGGCCTGCGGATTATCCATCCCCGAAGCGCGGTGCATGAAAGCGCTGGGGCCGAACGCCGGTTCACCGGGATAGCCGAAATAGACAAAGGCGCTGGTGTGTTGGTCGAAGCGATGGCTGGCGGTGGCGGATAATTCCATCAGCAGATCGTGCGGGTGCTGGCGATCAACCAGATGCGTGGTGCCGTTGGCGGTTTCGCCACTGGCGAGCAGCAGCGGATAGCCGCGTTTGCCCATGAAGGGATCGGGGCTGAGCATGGCGCGGAACATCAGCGTGTTAGCGCCGAAATCGCGCTGCGCCATGCCCATCGCCATGCCGGCGAGAAAGCCCATGTCATCGCCGCGCGGGCCGCTTTGCCAATCATAGATTGCATCGAGCCGCAAATGGCCCATCAGCATCCAGTCGCCCGCGCTTGCGTGCAGGCCCCCATGAGATGCGGCATCTGGTTGCCAGCTTGTGCCGGAGGCATCGCGGGTCGCGGGATAGGTGCCGAGCAAGCCGTGGGCCATATCCATCGCGGCCATGTCTTCATTGGGCATATCCATGTTGGACATATCCATGTCGGCGTGATGGCCGTCGTGATGGGCGTGGTCCGCCGCCATGGCAGCAGACGTGGCGAGCAGACTTGCGAAAATGACACCGGCACCGCGCATGTGAATCCCTTGTCCAGAACCTGGCCCTTGTCAGGGCAGCGGCGGGACCCTATTATACCCCCATGGGGTATGCAAGGCAGGTCATGAAAAAACACGATCCGAAACTCGTCACGCGGCTCGCCCGCATCGAAGGCCAGGTGCGCGGCATCGCGCGCATGGTGGAGGAGGATCGCTATTGCATCGACATCCTCACCCAGATGCAGGCGATCAAGGCGGCGTTCAAGCGGGTGGAAGAGCAATTGCTGAAGGATCACGCCGCCCATTGCGTGGCCAATGCGATTGAGAGCGGTGACGTGAAAGACCAGACCGCAAAATTCAACGAATTGGTGGAGTTGTTCAGCCGCTATGGAAAATAAATCCCCCCAACGCGATCCCGTTTGCGCGATGACGGTCGATCCGGCAACCGCGAAACATCATGCAGACCATGCGGGCGCGGATTTTTATTTTTGCAGCGCCGGGTGCCGGGGAAAGTTTGTGGCGGACCCGGAAAAATATCTCGCACCACGCGCCGAGGTGAAGGTGGATAGGCAGGCGGTCTACACCTGCCCAATGCATCCTGAAATCCGGCATCAGGGGCCGGGCAGCTGCCCCATTTGCGGCATGGCGCTGGAACCGCTGGAGGTTTCGCTGACCGATGCGCCCAATCCTGAACTGATCGACATGACGCGCAGGTTCTGGATCGCGGCCGCGCTCACGCTGCCGGTGTTTGTTCTGGAGATGGGCGGGCATCTG
>DATJDE010000095.1:0-4959 GCA_035497595.1 Rhizomicrobium sp.
ATAGGCTGTGAACGTTGCGCCGCCTGCTTCCGCAAGCACCTTCGTGATCGCTGCCGTCAACGACGTCTTGCCATGGTCAACGTGACCAATCGTGCCGATGTTGCAGTGCGGCTTGTTCCGCTCAAACTTTGCCTTCGCCATCGCTCTATCCTTCGTCTCGCCCGCATTGTGCGGAAAATTGTGCCTTACTTCACCGATCCAATATCAGAAGGTTGGAGCGGGTGAAGGGAATCGAACCCTCGTCATCAGCTTGGAAGGCTGTTGCTCTACCATTGAGCTACACCCGCTTGGTTCGGCCTTCTCCTTCACAACCTTTACTTAACTGGCTCAACCTTTATTCAACCTGGTCTGGCGCCCTTTAGACGACAAGGATGGTGGGGGAAGTAGGACTCGAACCTACGAAGGCGTAGCCAGCGGATTTACAGTCCGCCCCCTTTGCCGCTCGGGACATTCCCCCCGGATCACTCAACCTTTTCAACCAGTTACTCTTCCGCAAACCGTTCGGACCAGTTACTCGTCTTCCCCAAGCGAAAAAGACGCAGAAAATGCCTCCGGAGGGTGGCTGCGGAACGGCGGGGTATCTGCCAAAAGGGGGAAAGTGTCAATAGAAGACTAAGGGCGGACAATCGCTTAAACCGCCCGCTCCATTGCTAGAAAAGGCTCCCCCTTGGCCCCCGAACGTCGCAAGCCGAAACACCAGTTCCACGCCCGCCCCCATCAACCATCCCCGGGGCTCTGGCTCTACGGCCTTCATGCCGTCCGCGCGGCGTTGGAGAACCCTGTGCGCAAGGTGCACCGGCTGGTCCTGACCGAGCGGGAGGCCGAGGAACTGGGCAAAAAGGCGCTGGCGCGGGTGCGCCATGAGATCGCCAGCATGGATGCCATTGGCAAGCTTTTGCCCCCAGGGGCGGTGCATCAGGGTGTGGCGCTGAACTGCGACAAGCTGCCGTCCCGCGCGCTGGAGGATGTTTTGCCACCCGCCGCAGGCAAGCGCCGGGTGGTGCTGATTCTCGACCAGATTACCGACCCGCATAATGCCGGGGCGATTCTGCGCTCGGCGGCGGCGTTTGGGGTGGATGCGGTGGTGGTGCAGGACCGCCATGCCCCACCAGAATCAGGCGTGCTGGCCAAGGCGGCCTCTGGCGCGCTGGATGTGGTGCCGATTGCCACGGTGGTGAACATTGCCCGCACGCTGGAGCTTTTGGGCCAGCAGGAGTTTTGGCGCGTGGCGCTGGCGGGTGATGGCGACCTGCCGTTACGCGAGGCGATCTCCCCCGGGGACATGGCGCTGGTGCTGGGGTCTGAGGGCTCGGGTGTGCGGCGGCTGGTGCGCGAACGCTGCGACACCAGCGCGGCCATTCCCATTGCCTCGGCGACCGAGAGCCTCAACGTCTCCAATGCGGCGGCGGTGGCGCTTTACGAGATTAAGCGCTGATCTGGCGTTCCGGCCTTCCACGCGGGGCCGGAACGTTTCCAAACCGTTATGGTTATCTCCTGCGAGACTATCGCGGCAGACACCATGCGTTCCATCCTTCTCTGGGTCATCGGGATTCCCATCCCCATCATTTTGATATTGTGGCTGGTTTTCGGCCACATGTGACGGCTGGCGGCCTTGCTTCCCCCCACTTCCCCCCTCGCGTGGAAGCGGGGCCGCCCCGTTCTCGTTGCGCCCTCTGTCAGCGACGCGGGCCTTCCCAGTCCTGCCGCAGCCAGCGCGCGCCGCGCCAATAGCACCAGGCGCCCGCCAGATTGGTGACCATGCCGAACATCAGCGCATAGCGCAGCGAATCCGTGCCCACATGGGGTTTGAGGACGTCGCTGATGGCGCCGATGGTAACCGGCCCCAGGCCGAGGCCGATCATCGTCAGTACAAAGAGCAAGATCGCGATTGATTGTGCCCGCATCCTGAGCGGCACGAGGCCTTGGGTCACCGCAAGCGTGGGGCCGAGATAGGTTGCGCCCATGATGACCGGAATGACGGCGGCGGCGAGCGCAAGGGTGGTGTTGTTCGCCAGGTAGAACACAGGGCCGAAGGGCAGCGAGATCAGCGCGCCGAGAATGGGCACGTAGAAGTACCAGCGCACATCTTTCTTGCCGAACCTGTCTGCATAGACACCGGCCATATAGGTGCCGATGGCGCCGGGGATGCCGGTGAGCAGCGCCAGCGTGATGCTGACTTCGACAATCGTCAGCCCGTGCGAAACGATGAGGAATTTGGGGATGAAAAAGAGATTGGCGTAGCCGCCGAACGAGGCGAGCGCTGCGGCCATACAGAGCCAGCGCATGGATTTGCGCGCCCACATATATTTGACGACGCTGAGAACAGCGGGCGCTTTTTCCACATCGGCCATGGCATCGGCCTGGCCGCGCACAGGTTCGCGCACCGTGAACATGACGACAAAGGCAAGCACCAGCCCCGGCGCACCGGCGGCCAGAAAAGCGTGCCGCCAGCCATATTCCTGCGCGATCCAGCCGCCGCCGAAAAAGCCGATGAGCAGGCCGATGTTGAGGCCCGCTGAATAGAACGACAGCGCGCTGGCGCGCTTTTCAGGCGGATAGAGATCGGAAATCATCGAATTGATGGAGGGGCCGGTGCCGGCTTCGCCAATGCCGGTGCCGAAGCGCGCGGCCAGCAGGTGCCAGAATTGGGTGACGAAGCCGCACAGCACCGTCATCAGACTGAACAAGGTGAGCGAGACGGCGACAAGATTTCGCCGGTTCACGCGGTCTGCAAGGACCGCCAGCGGCACGCCGAGCACGGCGTAGACCACGGCAAAAGCTGTTCCCGAAAGGAAGCCGAGCTGGGTGTCGGAGAGGAGGAATTCTTCCTGAATCTGCGGCAGCAGGATGCTCAAAATCTGGCGATCGAGATAGTTGACGACATAGACCAGCGTCAGGATGACCAGAGCGTAGGTGCGGTAGCCGGGGGAAACGGGGTGCGCGGGCGCACGTGGCTGTTCGCCTGCCGCAAGGACAGGCGCATCGTTCGACATGCTGTACCTCTTCAGGGCATTTCCTCTTGATTGCGAGCGTAACAGAACAATGCAGCGCCGCCAGAGCAAATCGGCGTGCGGCGAAGGGCAATCGTGCGAAGGGGGCGGCTTCGGGTTAGGCTTCTGCCGCCTGTGGGGAACGCCGGGTTTGAGCCTGGCGAAAGCGAGGACGACCATGATCTATCTGAAACCGGAAACGCAGTTGGAAACGCATGACGTCACCAACCAGCCGCCGCCATTTGAAAATGTGAACATCTTCACCGCCGATACGGCGCTGCATGAGGCGGTGGTGCGCGAAGGCGCGGGATCGCATGTGGAACGGTTGGCCGCGTTTGGCGCGCGCTGCGGTTCGGCGGAGGTGCTGGATCTGGCGCAGCAGGCGAACCGCAACCCGCCGCAGCTCAAAACCTTTGACCGCTATGGGCAGCGGATTGATGAGGTGGAGTTTCATCCGGCCTATCACCGCTTGATGCAGATCGGGATTGAGGGCGGCGTGTCTTCGGCGGCGTGGACTGCCTCTGAAGGCGGGCATGTGCTGCACACCGCGCTCGAATTTTTGATGACGCAGGGCGAGTCATCTGTCTGCTGCCCGATGACGATGACCTATGCGGTGTTGCCTGCCCTCTCGCATCAGCCCGACGTGGCGGATGTTTGGCGGCCGCGGATTTTGGCGTCGCAATACGATCCGTCTTCGCAGCCTGCGGCGCAGAAAGCCGGTGTCACGCTGGGCATGGCGATGACGGAGAAACAGGGCGGCTCGGATGTGCGGGCGAACACCACGCGCGCGACGGCGCTGGGTAAAAGCGGGCCGGGGCAGATGTATCGGCTGGAGGGGCACAAGTGGTTTTGTTCGGCCCCGATGTCGGATGCGTTTTTAACGCTGGCCTATGCGCCCGGTGGGATGAGCTGTTTTCTGGTGTCGCGCTGGAAGGAAGATGGGGAGCGCAACCCCATTCATCTGATGCGGTTGAAGGACAAGCTGGGCGACCGGGCCAACGCATCATCGGAGATTGAATATCACGGTGCGCATGCGGTTTTGATTGGGGAGGAAGGGCGCGGGGTGCGGACCATTATTGAGATGGTGCATCATACGCGGCTTGATTGCATTTTGGCGCCTGCTGCGTTTATGCGGCAGGCATTGGCCAATGCGATGTGGCATGCGGCGCATCGCTCGGCGTTTCAGAAACGCCTGATTGACCAGCCTTTGATGCGGCAGGTGCTGACCGACATGGCGATTGAATCTGAGGCGGCGACGGCGCTGACGTTTCGGATTGCGCGCAGTTTTGATGAGAGCCCGACGAGCGAATTGGCCGCCCTCTTCTCCCGCATTGCGACTCCTGTTGGGAAATACTGGATCAACAAGCGGGTGGTGAATTTTGTTTATGAGGCGATGGAGGCGCATGGCGGCGCGGGCTATATCGAAGAAGGTGTGATGCCGCGGCTGTTCCGGCAATCGCCGCTCAATTCTATCTGGGAAGGGTCGGGCAATGTGATTTGTCTGGATGTGCTCAGGGCCTTTGCGCGGGAGCCGCAATCGGTGATGGCGCTGGTGGCGGAATTGGATGAGGCACGCGGTGGCCATGCGGCGCTCGACCGGGCGATTGATGATGTGAAGGACCGGCTGACGCCTGCGCGCGCCAATGAGATGACGGCGCGGCGCGTGGTGGAGACGATGGCGCTGGCGCTGCAGGGGGCGGTGTTGATGAAGAGTGCGCCGAGTGCGGTGTCTGATGCGTTTTGCGCGACGCGGTTGGGGGACCGGCCTGGTGTTGCGTTTGGGGCGCTGGATGTGGCGGTGGATTCGGATGCGATTTTGAAGAGGGCTATGCCGCAGGTGGGGTGATGGTTGGGGGCGGTGCTCGTGGTGGGTACCTGGACCCCTCCCCGAAATTTGCGAAGTGCAAATTTTCGATGTCGGTACGCTGTCGCTACCTCCGCCCTCAAGGGGAGGGTTTTAATCATCTCG
>DATJDE010000096.1:0-2665 GCA_035497595.1 Rhizomicrobium sp.
GTAGTAATAATAGTCTTTGTTGTACCCGGTTTGCGACGTGAACGTCAGCGTGGGCGTAACATCCACATCTACATTCAATTCCAGCACATCGTTTTTAGCGCGGAATTTCGGATCGTAGGCCGATGCGATTTCCCGCAAGTCGGTCGATTGCATCATCCCACCATAGGGATCGATTGGGTTGCGCAGCGCATCAAGACCGCCGACCAGCGAAACGCCGGTCCGCGAACCGTTGATCGTCATATATCCAATACGGCCCAGTTGCTGGTCTTCCCCGGCAAGCACCAGCGGCAGGCTGTTGCCATTGGGTGTGCCGAATGCGCCAGCATCGTAGAGCGAGCCCGGTAAGCAGCCCTGGCTCATCTGACCTCTGGCAAAGCCTTCGAGGTTGGTCTGCGCGCCAATAGATTCAGGCCCTGGATCACGGTGACAAAGCTGTTTGCCGGTGCGCGAGCGATCATCCTTTTCATCGAAATGTTCCCAGATCGCAGTGCCGCGTATCCAACTCATCGGCGCGAAGCCGAGAGTAGCACGGCCCGACCACAGATTGCGGCCGTTGACTTGATGTTCGGTGGTGGAATTGTAGTCGTAGCCATCGCGCTTGGTCCACGCGCCCGCCAGACGAAGACCGAGTTTGTCTTCCGCGATAGGGATGTTGAGCATGCCTTCGACGCGGCGGCCATTATAATTTCCGACATCGACGGAGGCTTTGGCCTCCCACTGATCGCTGGGCTTAGCAGAGACCACGTTCACCACGCCTGCCGTGGCGTTGCGGCCATAGAGCGTGCCTTGGGGGCCGCGCAGCACTTCGACTTGGGCGACGTCAAAGAATTCCTGTTCGAAAAAGTGGTTGCGGATGAACGCGGTATCATTGAAAGCCACCGCGACCGCCGGATCGGTGGCGACCGATACGGCCTGTGTGCCAATGCCGCGAATCTGAATTGAATAGCCCGAGAAATTTGTCTTGGTGAAAGACATATTCGGTACGGACTTGATCAAGTCCGGGCCGCCTGCAATCTGCTGCGAGGTGAGCTGTTCCTGCGTCAGCGCGGTAATCGCAATGGGCAGGGTTTGCACATCGGCGCCGCCGAGTTTGGACGAGGTGACGGTGACGGTTTCGACCGCGCGCGATACCTGCGCCGCTTGTGCAAGTTGCATGGGTGCTTCGATGGCGGAGGATTGGCCCGGCATCACGGCGACGGCACCCGAGGCATGGCGATGCATGACAAAGCCGCTGGTGGACAAAATGCGCGCCAGCGCCGCATCCTTGGACAGATCGCCGTGGACACCGCTGGTCTTGGCGCCGCTGATCGCATCGCCCGAGACGATGAGGGCAACGCCTGTCTGTTTGCTATAGGCGGCCAACGCGCCTTTAAGATCGCCCGCCGGAATGTTGAACGGTTCGGCGAAAGCCGTGCTCGTCATGGCAACACAGGCGCCTGTGAGCAGTATGGATTTGAACAGTGATGCGTTTGTCATAGTCCCCCCTTTTGAAGCGTGCCGAGCGGTTTTCCCTCAGCGTGAAATGGCAATCATGTCTGCGCGCCGTTGGACGCGAAGGTTGAAAACTTCTTGTGCGATGTCGATGAAGGCGTTCAAATCCTGCTTGGGAAATGTGCCCACAAGCTTGAGGTGCCCGACTGCTGAATCGGTAAGCACGATTTTGCGTGTGTTGTAGCGATTGAACTGGGCCACCGCATCGGCAAGCGTGGTGTTGTCGAAAATCAGCACGCCATTGCGCCAGCCCAATTCGTTGGCAAGCTGGTGCTCGGACGCGTGTTTCACAAACACGGTATTCGCGGTTGCGATGACGACATCGCCAGGCGCCATCAACACCGCTTGCGGCTGAAGTTTGCGGTTACCGGCATCAAACCAGATGCGGCCATCCAGTAACGACACTTCCAGCCGTTCGGGCGACTGGCGCACGATGAACTTGGTGCCCAGCACCGTGATGCGGCGATTGCCGGCAGCCACCACAAAGGGGCGCTTGGCATCGTGTGCGATTTGAAAATAGGCCTCGCCCTTGTCGATCGCGGCAAAACGGTGATCGGGGCTGACATCGGTGCGAACCTGCGTGTCGGTGTTGAGTTCGATCTTCGAGCCATCGGCCAGCGAAACGATTTCATGCCCGCCAATCGCGGTTGCATGGGCCTGTTCGCGCGTGCCCGGTGTGAACAGCAAAAACCCGCCGCCCAGAATGGCAAGGGCCGCGCAGCCCGCCACCAGCTTTGCCAAAGCGGCGAGAACGGTGCCACGCCGTTCCGGCTGCACCGCGCGCCGCTCGAAGGGGCGCACCGCGATCAGCCGCGCGGTCTGGTCCCACGCCGCTTCCACCCGCCAGAAGGCAAGAAGATTGCCGGGCGATTGCGCCAGCCATGCATCCAGCCGGGCCTGATCGTCTGCTGACCAATCGGCCCTGTCGCGCTGTTCCAGAAAAGCGGCGGCGCGGGTCTTGGCGTCGCGCGCATCGACCGTCGGGCCGGGCATCTCGGGCTCGCTCATGATTTGGCCGCCTCGGGATTAGGCGCCGTTGCAGTGCCCCCTTCGGCTGGGGCTGCGTAGATCAGGTCGGCCAGCGCATACATGCCGTCCATCAGATAGGCCGAAACCGATGCTTCGCTAACGCCCATGCGCAGCGCGATCTCGCCGCGCGAAAACCCTTCCACCC
>DATJDE010000097.1:0-9540 GCA_035497595.1 Rhizomicrobium sp.
CCCAACAAACGGGGGCCGCGCGAAATGCTGGCCTATCGCATCTCCTGGGTGATGGATGAATATCGGACCCTGCTGGCGGACCTCGCGGACGGTAAAATCTCTGCGAGCGCCCAGGTTTTCATTCCCGAGAGTGAGGTGAAATGAGGCCGATTGGTGCTGGTGTCGGCGGTCTCAAAAATGCTAATTCTGCGCCTGGTGTTTGCCCCTCCCGAACGGGGCGTGTTGGACCTTTTGTTGGGAGTGGTATTTGAGCGATCAACCGGCCTCGAGCCCGCCTGCGGGCGGCGCGAGCGTCAGTCCCATTGCCATAGAGGAGGAGCTGAAACGCTCTTATCTCGACTATGCGATGAGCGTGATCGTCAGCCGCGCGCTGCCCGATGTGCGTGACGGACTGAAACCTGTTCACCGCCGCATCATCTTTTCGATGCATGAACAGGGCAATGACTGGAACAAGGCCTATCGCAAATCGGCCCGCGTGGTCGGCGACGTCATCGGTAAATATCACCCCCATGGCGACCAGTCGATTTATGACGCGCTGGTGCGCATGGCCCAATCCTTTTCGATGCGTGCCCCATTGGTCGATGGCCAGGGCAACTTCGGTTCGGTGGACGGCGATCCGCCCGCCGCGATGCGTTACACCGAAGTGCGCCGTGCCAAACTCGCCCATGCGCTGACCGAAGATCTCGACAAGGATACGGTCGAGTTTAAAGAAAATTACGATGCGTCCGAGAGCGAGCCTGTGGTGCTGCCGGCGCGGTTTCCCAATCTTCTGGTCAATGGCTCCAGCGGCATCGCTGTGGGCATGGCGACCAATATTCCCCCCCATAATCTGGGCGAAGTGATCGATGCGTGTCTGGCCTATATCGAAGACCCGTCGATCAGTATGGAGGCACTGACCGAGATCGTGCCGGGGCCGGATTTTCCGACCGCCGGGCTGATCATCGGCAAGCTGGCCGCACGCGCGGCGCTGGCGCGTGGGCGCGGCGGCGTGTTGATGCGGGCGCGCTGCCATGTCGAGGAAATTCGCAAAGATCGCAATGCGATCATTGTCACCGAACTGCCCTATCAGGTGAACAAGGCACGGCTGCAGGAACGCATGGCCGAATTGGTGCGCGAGAAGCGGCTGGAAGGCATTTCCGATATTCGCGACGAAAGCGACCGGCAGGGCATGCGGGTGGTGGTCGAACTCAAGCGCGAAGCCTCGCCTGATGTCGTGCTGAACCAGCTTTATCGTTATACCGAACTGCAATCGAGCTTTGGCGTGAACATGCTGGCGCTCGATGACGGCCAGCCGCGGCTGATGAACCTGAAAGACATGGTTGGCGCCTTTGTCGCCTTCCGTGAAGAGGTGGTGACACGGCGCACCCGGTTCGAACTGAAAAAAGCGCGTGATCGTGGCCATGTTTTGGTGGGTCTTGCGATCGCGGTGGCCAATATCGATGAGGTGATCGCGCTGATCCGCGCCGCCCCCGATGCCAGCGTGGCGCGCGAACAGTTGATGGCGCGCGACTGGCCCGCCAAGGATGTGGCCCCGCTGATCGCGCTGATCGCCGATCCGCGCCATTTGCTGGCGGACGATGGCACCATCCGGCTTTCGGAAGATCAGGCCAAGGCGATTCTGGATTTGCGGTTGCAGCGCCTGACTGCGCTTGGCCGCGATGAAATTGCCGATGAAGTGACACGGTTGGGCGTGGCAATTGCCGATTATCTCGACATTTTGCGCAGCCGCGCCCGGGTGCAAACCATCGTGCGTGAAGAGCTCAGCACCATCCGCAATGAATTCGCGACCCCGCGCCTGACCGAGTTGATCGATGCCGATACCGAGATCGAAGACGAGGCGCTGATCGAGCGTGAGGATATGGCGGTTACCGTCACCCATGCGGGCTATATCAAGCGCACGCCGCTGGCCGAATATCGCGTGCAGGGCCGTGGCGGCAAGGGCCGCGCCGGGATGTCGACGCGGGACGAGGATTTCGTCACCCATATTTTCGCGGCCAATTCTCATGCCTGGCTGGTGTTCTTCTCCTCCATCGGCATGGCCTACAAAATGAAGGTCTGGCGGATGCCGGAAGCGCGCATCCAGGGCCGCGGCAAGGCGATGGTCAATCTGTTGCCGTTGCAGCAGGGCGAAACCATCACCACCATTCTGCCGCTGCCGGAAAATGAATCCGAGTGGAGCAAGCTGCATGTCGTCTTCGCCACCCAGTCGGGCGATGTGCGGCGCAACGAGCTTTCGGATTTCGTCAATATCAACCGCAACGGCAAGATCGCGATGAAGCTTCATCCCGGTGACGGGATTGTGGGCGTGCATACCGCCACCGATCAGGACGATGTGTTGCTGACAACGCGGTCCGGCAAGTGCATTCGTTTTCCGCTGTCCGATGTGCGCGTCTTCAAGGGGCGCGATTCAACCGGCGTGCGCGGCATCAAGCTGGGCGAGGGCGACACGGTGGTCAGCCTGTCGCTGCTGCACCATACCAATGCGAGTTCTGCCGAAGCGCGGGCCTATCTCAAACAGTCGGCAGCGGCGCGGCGCGCGGCCACCGGCGAAGAAGTGCTGGACGATGTGGCCGATGATGGGGATGAGGGCAGCGATGAAGCCACGCTGACGCCCGAACGCTATGCCGAACTGGGCGCCAAGGAGCAGTTCGTGCTCGCGGTCTCTGAAAACGGCTATGGCAAACGCTCCAGCTCTTTCGAATATCGCATCACCGGCCGGGGCGGCTCGGGCATTGTCGCGCTCGATATGGGCCGCAAGAATACCGCTGTCGCTGCCGGTTTCCCGGTCGAAGAGGGTGACGACCTGATGCTGATCAGCGATCAGGGGCAGATCATCCGCATACCGGTCGCGAGCATCAGCATTCAGCGGCGCGGCTCCGGCGGCGTGACCATTTTCCGGGTCGAGGAGAATGAGCGCGTTGTTTCGGTCGAGCGCATCGAAGACGTTTCGGAACAAGAGGACCACTAGTGGCAGCCAAAAAGAGCGCAACCGGCGAGCTGAAACCTCGTATCGGGCTTTATCCGGGCACCTTCGATCCGGTGACCCTTGGCCATCTCGATATCATCAAGCGGGCGGTGAAGCTCGTCGATCATCTGGTGATCGGGGTAGCGACCAATGCGTCCAAGACGCCGCTGTTCAGTCTGCAGGAGCGGCTGGAAATGCTGCGCCATGAATCCGTGCCGCTGGCCGGAGACGGGCGCGCCACCATCACGGTCCGGACCTTTGACAGCCTTCTCATTCAGTTCGCCCATGATGTGGGGGCGAGCATGATTGTGCGTGGTTTGCGCGCCGTTTCGGACTTTGAATATGAATTCCAGATGGTGGGTATGAACCAGCGGCTCAATCCGCAGATCGAGACCGTGTTTTTGATGGCCGATCCGCGCCATCAGGCCATTGCCTCGCGCCTGGTCAAGGAAATCGCCATGTTGGGCGGCGATGTTTCGCATTTCACCAGCCCATACGTTTCCAAACTGCTTGTCGAACGCTGCCAAGAACGCAGAAAGGCCTGAACCATGTCCCGCGATGCCGAAAACACCCTCATCCTCGACCTGAAATCCGGGCCGGTGGTGATCGCACTGAAACCCGATGTGGCCCCTGACCATGTTGCCCGCATCAAAGAGTTGGCGCGCAAGGGGTTTTATGATGGCGTGGTGTTCCACCGTGTCATCCCCGGTTTCATGGCGCAGACCGGTGACCCCACCGGCACAGGCACTGGCGGATCCGATTTGCCCGATCTTAAGGCCGAATTTTCGGCCACCAGCCACACACGCGGCACCGTTTCGATGGCACGCACCAGCAACCCCAACAGCGCCAACAGCCAGTTCTTCATCTGCTTCGCCGATGCGTCCTGGCTCGACCGGCAATATTCGGTCTGGGGCCAGGTGATCGAGGGCATGGAACATGTCGATGCCATCAAAAAAGGCGGCGATCACAATAATGGCGCGATTGCGGGCGAGCCGGACAAGATTTTGAAGGCGCATATCGAAGCCGACGGCTGAGCGGCAAAGCCTTTCGCCGATCCTGCAAAAGCAGGGAAATTCCTTAAACCATCGCTAAACCGGGCGTGGCAGCATGGCTGCGCGGTTGAGCCGGTGAGCACGGGTGGCGACAAGATCGTTCGGCAGGCGGATTGTGTTTCAGCGCCATGGGCGCGCTTTGCCTGCTGGCCCGTCGATTCCGCCTGAGGCGGCGCCGGACCATGCTGCCCGTCTGCCGCCGTTTGAAGGGCCTGTGCCGCCGGATCAGGTATCTGTCGCGGAACGTTCGCTGGACGATGAACTTCTGACCTGGAAGGTGCAGCGGCGGCGCGCATGGCTGATGCGGGTTCCCTGGCGGCCGCTGTCGCTCATGGCATCGCTCTGTTTCGGTGTCGGTGCCTTTGTCTTGCCCGATTCAGTGAACGACGCGGCGCAATGGCTGTTGCTGGTCTTGATGGGCGCGAGCCTTGGCGCCGGGATCGCGATCCGCAGACGGCAACTTGCCGACTGACGCATTCTGCAACATTAAGTTTGTCGCGCCCGCGACCGCTGCGCCTTTAGAACCGGCAGTCATTTACCCGTTGAGGTTCCATGATTCCGTTTATTGATTTGCAGGCCCAACGCCGTCGCCTCGGCGACAGGCTGACCAATGCCATCAACGCGGCGGTCGAGGGCGGCCAGTGGATCATGGGGCCGCAGGTGCAGGCGCTGGAAGCACAGCTTGCCGAATTTGCCGGCGTCAAACATGCCATCGCCTGTGCCAATGGTACCGATGCTTTGCTGATTGTGCTGCGTGCCTGGGGCATCGGGCCGGGGGATGCGGTGTTCGTGCCGGCGTTCACCTTTGCCGCCTCGGCCGAAGTTGTGGCGCTGGTGGGCGCGTCGCCCGTTTTCGTCGATGTGCTGGAAGATACCTTCAACATGGATCCGGCCAGCCTTGAGGCGGCCATCGCGCTGGTGCGGCGTGAGGGAACGCTTGTCCCGCGTGCAGTGATGCCGGTCGATCTGTTCGGGCAGCCGGCAGACTATCGCAGCCTTGAGCCGATTGTGGCGCGCGAGAAGCTGAAAATGCTATGCGATGCGGCGCAAGGCTTTGGCGGATTGCTGGATGGGCGCCGTTCCGGCGGGATCGGCGATGCGGCCTCGACCAGTTTCTTTCCGGCCAAGCCGCTGGGCTGTTTCGGCGATGGCGGGGCGAGCTTCACCAATGATGATGGCCTGGCGGAGTTGTTGCGCTCCATCCGTATTCATGGGCAGGGCACGGATAAATATGAGAACGTCCGTATCGGGGTGAATTCGCGGCTGGATACGATTCAGGCCGCGATTCTGATCGAGAAGTTGAAGATTTTTCCCGAAGAGATCGAGCTTCGCGAGGCGGTGGCGCAGCGTTATGGGCGCAGCTTCTCCGCCTCGAACAAAATCCGCGTGCCACGGGTGATTGAAGGGGCGCAATCGACCTGGGCGCAATATACCATTCAGGTTCAGGACCGGGCTGGCGTGCAGGCCGCGTTGAAGGCGAAAGAGATTCCGACGGCGGTGTATTATCCGATCCCGCTGTCACGCCAGAAGGGGTATGCGCACTATCCCTCCGCGCCGATCCCGGTGTGCGAGCGCCTGTCCAAGACGGTGGTGAGCCTGCCGATGCATCCTTATCTAGATGCGGCGACGCAGGACCGGATTATCGAGGCGGTTCTGGCTGCGGTTCAGTAGGCGCTCTTATCAGTAAGCGCCTTTGCGGGTGATCATCACCGGCAGGGTCTTCAGCATGATTTTCAGATCCTGCAGCGGCGACCAGGTCAGGGCGTAGCGAATGTCCAACGCCACACGGTTGGCATAGCTGACATCGTTGCGGCCACTGACCTGCCACAACCCGGTAATGCCGGGGGTGCAGGCAAGGTAAAGCTCTACATTCTCGCCATAGAGGCTGAGTTCCTGCCGCGTCACCGGGCGCGGGCCGACAATGCTCATTTCGCCCACCAGGACATTGAGGAACTGGGGCAATTCATCCAGGCTCGTCTTGCGCAGAAAGCGGCCGATCAGGGTGATGCGCGGATCGTTTTTGAGTTTGAAGTCGCGCGCCCATTCGGCACGGGCCACCGGATCGGTTTCCAGGATGTGTTTCAGCCTGTGTTCGGCATCCGGCACCATGGTGCGGAATTTGAGGCACTTGAAGCGGTCGCCGCCACGGCCGATCCGGGTTTGGGTGAAGAACGGGCTGCCGCCATCCATAACGATCAGGAGAATGACCGGAAGTCCGATAAGCAGAACCAGCGGCATTGCAAGAAAGCACAATGCGGCATCGATCAGTCTTTTTGTCTTATGGGCCACCGGCATGGATGGGACTGCCGGACTATACGCTTCTGCGGAAAGCAGCGCGTCACGCACATCCATATTCATAAGAACTCCAGCATAAGGTGGCCTGCAGTGCTGCAACTTCTCAAAGGTCCGGAAATTCGGAACCAGCTACTTCGCGTCCCTTGATGACCACCAAAGCTGGCCGGTAAGCCAGATGCCAGGTAGGCCAAATAATCGTGTCTAACCCTAGCCTTGGCCTTTATGCTGCATTGCAGCACGTGTGTTCTTGGTGCCAAACAACCAAAACTCCGTTTCGCTGTCAAGGCGTTTACCCGTACCAGCGAAGCTGGTGGACAATCTAGGGATTTTGCCTTTCCAAAGGGTTACTCCGGGGAGGCTTTTCGTGGGCTTGCGGTGCGCCTGTGCTGCGCCGATATAGTGCCCGCCGATGGATACCGCAGCTTTTGATTTCGCACTCCCGCCAGCCCGGATCGCGCTGCGCCCGATCGTGCCGCGCGATAGCGCCCGTCTTTTGATCATTCATTCCAATGGTAGCCTCCAGCATGGGCATGTCACTGATATTGCAGAATATCTTCAATCTGGGGACGTCCTCGTCGCCAACGATAGCAAGGTCATACCGGCCCGCCTGAGGGGCTCGCGCCTGCCCCGGGATGGGGCCTCCTTGCCAGCCAAAATCGAGTTGCTTTTACATCGCCGGACCGCGCCCGATTGCTGGCGCGCCTTCGCCCGCCCCGCGCGGAAATTGAAGGCCGGAGACACGTTGCGGTTAGGCCACAGCCTTTCGGCAAAAGTTTTGCGCCATGTCAGCGCGAGTGAGGTGGATGTCGCATTCGCCCTGTCTGGTGCAGAGCTTGATGCCGCCATCGCACGCCAGGGCGAGATGCCCCTGCCGCCCTATATCGCTGGCAAGCGCAAGGCCGACGATCAGGACGCGCGCGATTATCAAACACTTTTCGCCCGCGCCCCTGGTTCGGTGGCAGCCCCAACCGCCGGGCTGCATTTCACGCCCGATCTTGTCGCCCGGCTGGAGGGGGCAGGCATTGCGCGTGCAGCGCTGACCTTGCATGTCGGCCCGGGCACCTTTTTGCCGGTGACGGCAGAAGACACCACGGCCCATACAATGCACGCCGAATGGGCGGTGCTGACCGCAAGCGAGGCAGCACGGCTCAACACCGCGCGCGACAAAGGCGGGCGTATCGTCTCGGTCGGCACGACCTCGTTGCGCACGCTGGAAACGGCGGCGACGGATGATGACCGCCTGCACGCCTTTGAGGGCGAGACCGATATTTTCATCACCCCCGGCTATCGCTTCAAGGCGGTGGATGTGTTGCTGACCAATTTCCACCTGCCGCGCTCGACCCTGTTCATGCTGGTCTGCGCCTTTGCGGGGACTGAAGTGATGAAGGCCGCTTATGCAGAGGCGATCCGCGCAGAGTATCGGTTCTATTCCTATGGCGATGCCTGTCTGATATTCCGGCCCAGATGAGCTTCCATTTTCAGATTAGCGCGCAGGACGGGGCAGCCCGCACCGGCATTCTTTCCACCCCGCGTGGGGAGATACGCACCCCCGCTTTCATGCCGGTGGGGACGGCGGCAACCGTGAAGGCGCTGTTGCCGGAACAGGTGCGCGCAACCGGCGCTGATATTGTTCTGGGCAACACCTATCACCTGATGCTGCGCCCGGGCGCGGAACGCATTGCGCGGCTGGGCGGCCTGCACCGCTTCATGGGCTGGGAGCGGCCTATCCTCACCGATTCTGGCGGCTTCCAGGTGATGTCGCTTTCGAAATTACGCAAGATCACCGAAGAGGGCGTGCGCTTTCGCTCCCATATCGATGGCGCGGAAGAATTTCTCTCGCCGGAACGGGCAATGAAGATCCAGCGGCTGCTCGGCTCCGATATTCAGATGGTGTTGGATGAATGTCCGGCCTTTCCGGCCGATGAAGCGCGAATCGAAACATCCTTGGCGCTCTCGATGCGTTGGGCGGAACGCTCCAAGGCCGCTTTCGGCGAACAGCCGGGCCATGCCTGCTTCGGCATTGTGCAGGGCGGGGTCTACCCCCATTTGCGCCAGCGCTCGGCAGAGGCGCTGAAGGCCATCGGCTTTGACGGCTATGCCGTGGGTGGCCTCGCCGTGGGGGAGGGGCAGGGCGCAATGTTCGATGTGCTGGACGCCACGGTCCCCCACCTGCCGCAGGACCGACCGCATTATCTGATGGGCGTTGGCAAGCCGGGCGATATCGCGGGCGCGGTGCTGCGCGGGATCGACATGTTCGACTGCGTGCTGCCCACCCGCTCAGGCCGCAACGGCCAGGCCTTCACCCGCAGCGGCCCCCTCAACCTGCGCAACGCCCGCCATGCCGACGATTCCGGCCCGCTGGACCCCCTGTGCCGCTGCCCCGCCTGCCAGACCTTCAGCCGGGCCTATCTGCATCATGTGGTCAAAGCCGGCGAGATCATCGCCTCCACCCTGCTGTCCTGGCACAACCTCACTTATTATCAGGATCTGATGGCGGAACTGCGCTCGGCTATCGCCGAGGGAACCGTCGCGGCTTGCGCACAGAAAGTCTTCGCCGCTTACGCCAAATCTGCCGAAAATGCCGCGGAAGGCTGATTGACCGACCAGAAGAGCCCCCCTATGGTCCGCCGCCTTGGGGGCCCGTAGCTCAGTGGTAGAGCATCTGACTTTTAATCAGAGGGCCGATGGTTCGAACCCATCCGGGCTCACCAAAGAATCGTAGTCTATTAATTTCATAAGTGAGGCAAGTTGCAACGCAGGAATGGTCGCCAACGTCGGCGTGCCGTCTCTCGATTCAGATCGGTTGTTCAGGTTGTCTTTCCGACAGGAGCACCATCTGCGTTACGCAAATGTCTTGACGGTCGAACATGCTTACGATGTCGATCATGTCATCCGGAATTTTATCCGGATCGACACTGATCTCGTACAATTCTCTTGTTTTTGTTCTTTTAAGACCGGAAAAAAATGCAAGCCATTCCGGTTTGCGCAATCGGTTGCCTCGGAGATCAAAATCGCGGGCGGCGTTGTAGTCCTCATTTCGTGACAAAAATGTAAGTGGTGCTTTCTCCAAATCACGATGGTCTCTGAGATCTATCTCATGGATCATAACGCCGTTTGATGTCAGGGACATTTCCAAGTTTTGAAGTATGGGCTCGACCAATATTGGCGGTAGGTGCTCAAGCACCGAAATTGAATGAATAAAATCGAACTTTTTGGGCATCGCCTTAA
>DATJDE010000098.1:0-6711 GCA_035497595.1 Rhizomicrobium sp.
AGCAGCCTACCACATTGGCCCCTGCCCGCTCGATCAGTTTGACCGCCGCAAGGGCTGTGCCGCCGGTGGCGATGAGGTCGTCGATCACCAGCACGGTTTCGCCCGGTGCCACCGCATCGGCATGAATTTCCACCCGGTCGGTGCCGTATTCGAGGTCGTAGTCCTCCCCGATCACGGTGTGGGGGAGTTTGCCTTTTTTGCGTACGGGGACGAAGCCGACCGACAATTGATGGGCGACCGCGCCGCCGAGAATGAAGCCACGCGCTTCAATTCCGGCCACCTTGTCGATGCGCAGGCCCGCATAAGGCTGCACCAGTTCGTCGACGGCGCGGCGGAAGGCGCGCGGGTTGCCGAGCAGGGTGGTGATGTCGCGGAAGATGATCCCCTTCTTGGGATAATCGGGGATGCTGCGGACGGTGGTGGCGAAATCCATTCTTTGAAATCCTCTGTTCGGCTAATTGCGCAGCACACGGCCGGCGATGGCATCCAGCTTTGAAATCAGGGCGGGATCGCGTTTTTCGGGCGCGGTGATGAAGGCGGTATCGAGCACGGTGTCGATGGGGGACGGGGCGCGCACCGGCCCGAGTTTGGGGGCGACGGCCATGATGAGTTTGCGCGCGTTGTCGGCATTGGCGGTGAGGACGCGGATCACCTGTTCGACGGTGACGTGGTCGTGATCGGGGTGCCAGCAATCATAATCGGTCACCATGGCGACGAGGGCGTAGGGTAGTTCTGCTTCGCGCGCCAGTTTGGCTTCGGGCATGGCGGTCATGCCGATCACCTGACAGCCCCACTTTCGATAGAGATTGGATTCGGCGAGGGTGGAGAATTGCGGGCCTTCCATCGCCAGATAGGTGCCGCCTTTGGCGTGCTGGATGCCCACCTCTTTAGCGGCCTGGTCCAGCGCATCGGACAGGTGGGCGCAGGTGGGATGGGCCATCGAGACATGGGCGACGAAGCCGGGGCCGAAGAAGCTTTTTTCGCGGGCGAAGGTGCGGTCGATGAACTGGTCGACGATCACGAAGCTGCCGGGGGGCAGATTTTCCTGCAGCGAGCCACAGGCCGAGACCGAGATCACATCGGTCACACCCGCGCGCTTCAACACATCGATATTGGCGCGGTAATTGATGGAACTGGGCGACTGGATGTGGCCGCGGCCATGGCGGGGCAGGAAGACCAGGTCCACGTTCTTGAAGGTTCCGAACAGAAGCGCGTCTGACGGCTGCCCCCACGGGCTCTCGACCCTCTCCCAGCGGGGATTTTCGAGGCCGGGAATATCGTAGACGCCGCTGCCGCCGATGATGCCGAGGACTGTTTTTGTCATGGAAACCTTCGCGCTTTCGGGCGGGTTTTACGCATGCGACAGCGGCGTGGCAAGCAAACGCCTTGACGGCGGGACCGCGCAATGGTGGGTTTGCGCTTATGTCAAAACACCTTGCCGGACTGGGCGGAGTTGTGGTCGCGATCGTGGTGCTCGCGATCATGGGGCTGATCGTGGATAACATGTTGAAGGCCATCCCACACACCTCGCAGCGACCGTACCCCAAGGAAGTCCATGTGGGGCTGGTGCCGACAACGCCGCCTGCGCCGCCGGACACGGTGCCTGCAGCGCCTTAAGCGGGGCCACCCTTAAAGCGGCATATCCCCTAAAAGCATTTGGCCGCCAGCCCCTTTCGGGACAGGCGGCCAAAGCGTGTCTGGATGGGCCGGTTAGTGCTGGTCTGCCCAGAGTTTGCGGTAGGACAGATAGAGCACGCCTGCAAAGGCGGCCAGGAACAGCATCACGCCGAAGCCCATGCGCTTGCGTTCTTCCATCTTGGGCTCTGCGGCCCAGGTGAGGAAGGTGGCGACGTCATGGGCCTGTTGGTCGATGGTGGCTTTGGTGCCATCCGAATAGGTCACGCCGTTGTCATTGAGCGGATGGGGCATCGCGATGTTCCGCCCCTCGAAATACGGATTGTAGTATTTGCCATCGACCACCTTGAAACCGGCGGGCGGGGTTTGGCCGTAGCCGGTGAGCAGCGAGTAGACGTAATGCTCGCCGCCATTGCGGGCTTTGACGATGACCGACAGGTCCGGCGGGAGTGAGCCGTTATTGGCCGTGCGTGCCGCCTGCGGATTGGCGAAGGGCGAAGGGAATTTATCCGCAAGGATGCCCGGACGGGTCAGCGGGGTGCCGTTATCATCGGTGGTTTCGCCCTTGTCGTTGGGGCCGGCCACGATTTGATAACCTGCGGCCAGCGCCTTGGCCTGCGCTTCGGTGAAGCCGGGGCCGCCATCGTCTGCCAGCGCATGGAAAGCGACGCGGGACAGGCCGTGACAGGCGGCGCAGACTTCCTTGTAGACCTGGAAGCCGCGTTGCAGTGAGGCCCGATCATAGGTGCCGAAGGGGCCTTCATGGCTGAAGGACACATCTTTCGGCGGCAGGGGATGATCGTTTTCTCCGGCGGCGAAGGCTGCGGTGGACAGGCCGACAACGGCAACCAGGGACAGTGCGAGGGTGATGGGTTTGCGCATGGTCCTTTACTCCGCCGCCTTCAGCACCGGCTTGGCGATGCTATCGGGAAGGGGTTTTGGTTTTTCGATGAGGCCCACGACCGGAAGGATGATCCAGAAGAAGGCGTAATAGTAGAGCGTGCCCAGACGTGCGGGCCAGACCAGCGAGAGGTCCATGCCGGCGATGTGCCACACCGCATCCGGCCGTTTGGCGCCGAGATAGCCGAGCAGCAGGCAGGTCGCGACGAACAGCCAGAAGAAGGGCTTGAGCATCGGACGGAAGCGCAGCGAACGGACTTTCGACGTATCCAGCCAGGGGATGACGACGAGGGTGGCCAGCGCGCCGAACATCACCAGCACGCCCATCAGCTTGTCCGGGATCGAACGCAGCATCGCGTAGAAGGGCAACAGATACCATTCCGGCACGATTTCATGCGGTGTCACCAGCGGGTCGGCCATATCGTAGTTGGCGACTTCACCCACGAAGTTCGGGGCGTAGAACACAAAGCCCGCGAAGACGATGAAGAACAGCACCAGATAGAACGCATCCTTCACCGTGTAATAGGGGTGGAAGGGCACGGTATCCTGCGGGCCTTTCACGTCGATGCCGAGCGGGTTGTTGTTGCCCGGAACGTGCAGCGCCCAGATGTGCAGACCGACCACCGCGAAGATCACGAACGGCAGCAGGTAATGCAGCGAGAAGAAGCGGTTCAAGGTGGGATCGCCGACCGCGAAGCCGCCCCACAGCCAGGTGGCGATGGCGGTGCCGAAATGCGGGATGATCTGGTCGATTGACGAGAACAGGTTGGTGATGACGGTGGCGGCCCAGAACGACATCTGGCCCCACGGCAGCACATAGCCGAGGAAGGCGGTCGCGATCATCAGCACATAGATGACGACACCGAGAATCCACAGCACTTCACGCGGCGCCTTGTAGGAGCCGTAATAGATGCCGCGGAACATGTGGACATAGACCGCGAGGAAGAACATCGACGCGCCGTTGGCGTGCGCGTAGCGCAGAAGCCAGCCGTAATTCACATCGCGCATGATGTTTTCGACCGAGTCGAAGGCGAGTTTGTCGCTGGAGACGTAGTGCATCGCCAGAACGATGCCGGTCAAAATCTGCGACACCAGCATGATCGCGAGGATGCCGCCGAATGTGTACCAGATGTTGAGATTCTTCGGCGTCGGATACGTCAACATCGTATCGTGGGCGAAGCGGGCGATCGGCAACCGGCTATCAAACCAGCGCGCAAACCCGGATTTCGGGACGTAAGTCGATTCCCCTGCGGACATTCGGTGCTCCGTTACCCGATTTTGATACGGGTGTCGTTCATGAAGGCATATGGCGGAATAAAGAGATTTTCGGGCGCGGGTCCTTTGCGGATGCGGCCGGCCGTGTCGTATTCCGAACCGTGACACGGGCAAAGATAGCCACCGAACTCACCCTGATTGAACAGCGGGATGCAGCCCAGATGGGTGCAGATGCCGATCAGGACCAGCCAGTCCGGCTTGACGACGCGGTTCGCATCCGTCGCGGGGGCGGCGTCTGCCAGGTTGGCGTTGCGGGCCAGCCCGTCGGGCAGGCTGGCGACATCCACCTCTTTCGCCTCGGCAATTTCCTTGGGGGTGCGCTTGCGCACGAAGACCGGCTTGGACCGCCACATGATGGTGATCTGCTGGCCTTCCTGGACCGGGGTCAGATCTACCTCTGTCGAGGCCATGGCCAAGACCGAGGCCGACGGATTCATTTGATCGATGAACGGCCAGGCCGCCAATCCCACGCCCACAGCGCCCATGGCGCTGGAAGCGATGTAAAGAAAGTCGCGGCGGGTGGTGCCGTCCGAAGTCGCTGATGCCACGGATCAACCTCTGAAACTAAGTTCCGGGGAGCGGAAAAAAGCAGCGCGCACGCCAACCCCCGGAATCCCGGCGCGCGGTGGTAAAATAGAGAGTCGACCCTAGGGGGTCTCGCGGCACGATGACGCAGAAATCCCGGCAATTTCACAGGGTTGGCGGAAAATCACCTCCGGCTGCGCTATATAATCGGGCATAGAGTATGTCATCTGTCATGCGTATTGCCCTCTTTCAGCCTGATATCCCACAAAATGCCGGAGCCTTGATCCGGCTGGGCGCCTGTATGGGTGTGGCTGTGGATATCATCGAGCCGTGTGGATTCGTGCTCAGTGACGCGCGGTTCCGTCGCGCCGGAATGGACTATCTGGAGATGGCGGCGGTGACGCGCCATGCCTCCTGGGCCGATTTTGTGGCGCAGCGTGAGATTGGGCGCGGGGCTGGACGCCTTGTTCTCTTGACCTCCAAAGGCAGCGCTCCCTACACCGACTTTGCATTTACCCCGGAGGATACGCTGTTGCTTGGCCGCGAAAGTGCCGGTGTCCCCGACGAGGTACACGCGATGGCCGATGCGCGGTTGCGCGTGCCGCTGAAGCCGGGCCTGCGCTCGCTCAACGTGGCGCAGACCGGCGCGATGGTGCTGGGCGAGGCCTTGCGCCAGACAAAGGGATTTCCGTGACTGCTCCCCCGCCTGATGACCGCAAAGCCTTTGCACGCGCCTGGTTTGAGGATTTGCGTGACCGGATTTGTGCGTCTTTCGAGGCACTCGAAGACGATTATGCGGGCCAGCTCAAAGAGCTGCCGCCGGGGCGGTTTGAACGCAAAGCCTGGGCGCGGCCGGACGAAAACGGGGCGGAGACCGGCGGCGGGGTGATGAGCCTGATGCGCGGGCGGGTGTTTGAAAAAGTGGGCGTCAATGTTTCCACCGTGTACGGAACATTTTCACCGGACTTCGCCAAAACCATTCCCGGCGCCGAGCAGGACCCGCGCTTCTGGGCCAGCGGGATTTCGCTGGTGGCCCACTTGCGCAACCCGCACGTGCCGGCGGTGCACATGAATACGCGCCATCTGGTGACCACGGTGGGCTGGTTCGGCGGCGGCGCCGATCTGACGCCGATGTATCCCAATGAAGAAGACGCAGCCTCGTTTCATGCCGGGATGAAGCGGGCCTGCGATGCCCATCACCCCGATTATTATCCGCGCTTCAAGGCATGGTGTGATGACTATTTCTTTTTGCCACACCGCAATGAGATGCGCGGCGCGGGCGGAATTTTTTACGACCGGCACGATACCGGCGATTGGGACGCCGATTTTGCATTTACCCGCGATGTGGGACTGGAATTTCTTCAAACCTATCCCCACATTGTCAGACGGCGCATGAATCAACCCTGGACCGACGCCGATCGCGAGGCGCAACTGATACGCCGGGGCCGTTATGTGGAGTTCAATCTGTTATACGATCGAGGGACGCAGTTCGGTTTGAAAACGGGGGGAAACGTCGAGGCTATCCTCATGTCGTTGCCGCCGGATGTGCGGTGGCCTTGAGATGACGCTCGACCCGGCGATTTTCGCGCTTTTTCAAGTTATTCTCATCGACATCGTTCTGGCAGGCGACAATGCCATTGTGATTGGCATGGCCGCCGCCCATGTGCCCAAAGTTCACCGGGCCAAGGTGATCTTCTGGGGGCTGGTGGCCGCTGTGGTGCTGCGCATCGCGCTCGCCTCGGTCACGATGCAATTGCTCAACATCATCGGGTTGATGCTGGCGGGCGGCATTTTGCTGCTGTGGGTTTCGTGGCGGCTTTATCGCGATTTGCGCGGCGCGCATGCCCATGCGGTGGACGCATCGGGCATCATCGACGAGGAAGCGCTGGCAAAAGGCAGCAAGGGCGTGCGCCATGCGATCATTCAGATCACGCTGGCCGACCTTTCCATGTCGCTCGACAATGTTCTGGCTGTGGCCGGGGCGGCGATGCAGCATTTCTGGGTGCTGGTGGTCGGGCTTTTGCTCTCCATCGCGCTGATGGGCGTGGCGGCGACGTATGTGGCCAAGCTGCTGAACAAGCATCGCTGGATCGGGTATGCGGGGCTTTTGATTGTTGTGTATGTCGCGCTGTCGATGATCTGGCATGGCGGGCAATCGGTGCTTGAGGCGGTGGCTTAGTAATTTTGGCTGGCAACGCCCCCCACCCGACGCGCTGATGCGCGTCGACCTCCACACAAGGGGGAGGTGAAGATTCTTTATATTGCGCGTAGCAGGAGGGCGGTGGCGTCGTCGCTTTTTTTGAAGCGGGGGTGGGTGCGGCCTTCGGGGTCGTTGGCTTCGATGTCGCGCAGTTCGTTGTAGAGCGCGCGCAGGCC
>DATJDE010000099.1:0-1830 GCA_035497595.1 Rhizomicrobium sp.
GGGAAAGCGGATTTCGTCGGCTGACGCAGTCATTCCCCGCGAAGAAATAGAGGGGAGTTTTGCGGATCAGAAGGGTGAGATGATCCCGCTGGATAGCTTTGAGTCAAAATATTCCGCGCTGGCACGGTAGGCGCAAGCCGCTGAGGGCCGTCATCGCCCATTGGGGATGACATTTGTGAGGCTTTCTGGGGTAACATCCCTCCCATGAGCACACTTACCCATCTGGATGCGTCCGGCGCGGCGCGCATGGTCGATGTTTCTGAGAAACCGGCGACCGACCGTGAGGCGACCGCGCAGGCCATCATTACCCTGTCACCAGAGGCGTATGACGCGGCGCTTTCGGGCAATGCGAAAAAGGGGGATGTGCTTGGCGCGGCGCGCATTGCCGGTATCATGGCGGCCAAGAAAACCGCTGACCTCATTCCGCTGTGCCATCCGATTGCGCTGACCAAGGCGGTGGTGGAATTTGAGCCGCTGGCCGATCGTCATGCCATTCGTATTCTTGCCACTGCCAGAACCACTGGCCCCACAGGGGTGGAGATGGAGGCGTTGACCGCTGCCAGCATTGCGGCGCTGACTATCTATGACATGGTGAAAGCGGTGGACAGGGCGGCCAGAATTGACGGCGTGCAATTGCTCGCCAAATCTGGCGGCAAAAGTGGTGCGTATCGCGCCAGTGCGCTGGATGAGAAAGAGCCCATCGCTACTCGGCTCGCCAAGGCGCGCGCCAAACCCTCCACACTGATGGGGGCGCTGGCCGCGCCCAGAGCCGAAGCCCCCACTCCTGCGCAGCGCGAAATGTTTCGCGCCTTTATGACGAGCCACGGTTTGCGCGCCAGCATCTGGGCCAAGGATGCGGGTGTTTCGCCTGCGCTGGTTTACGCCTTCCTCACCGGCAAGGCATCGTCCATTCCCGCAGACGCGGCGCAAAAGCTTGCGCGCGTGGCCAAGGTGCGCGTGGAGGACATGTACAAATGACCTTCGTCGCAGGCCGCCCATGATTTCGGTCGACGAGGCCCGCGCCCGCATCACCGCGGCCTTCAGCCCGGTGGACACCGAAACGATTGCGCTGGACCATGCCGATGGCCGCGTGCTGGCCGTGGACGCCACGGCCAAACGCGCGCAACCGCCTTATCCGGTTTCGGCCATGGATGGCTATGCGCTGCGCAGCGAAGACGCGCGAACGCCAGCGCGGTTACGCATTATTGGCACAGCGCCCGCAGGCCATCCTTTTGCGGGCCGTGTGGGTGCTGGGCAAGCGGTGCGGATTTTTACCGGCGCCGTGGTGCCGGAGGGCGCAGATGCCATTGTCATTCAGGAAGATACGACTGCGGATGAAACCCATGTCACCCTTCAGCAGGCGGCGCAAAGCGGGCGGCATATCCGTCGTACGGGGCTCGATTTCGCGGCGGGCGACGTTCTGGCTGCTGCGGGCAAAAGGCTGACGCCGCGCGATCTTTCCCTCATCGCGGCAGGCGACAGTGCGGGGGTCACGGTGCGCCGCCGCCCACGCGTGGCTTTTGTCGCGACGGGGGATGAACTTTCCCGCCCGGGCGAAATGCGCAAACCCGGCGGCATTGTTGCCTCATCGGGGTATGGGTTGGCGGCGATGATTGCGCGCTGGGGTGGCGAGGCTATCGATCTTGGCCTGCTGCCCGACACGGTGGAGGCTTTTTCCGGCCTGCACGAAAAAGCCCAGGGGGCCGATCTATTGATCACTCTGGGCGGTGCATCGGTGGGCGATCACGATCTGGTTCAGCGCGCGCTTGTGCCCAAAGGTTTCGCGCTCGATTTCTGGAAGATCGCGATGCGCCCCGGCAAGCCGCTGAT
>DATJDE010000100.1:0-9245 GCA_035497595.1 Rhizomicrobium sp.
CTGGTCGTGCCTCGATAAATTGGAAGCCTGTCCAGAATCTGGAAGCCAATTTTGTTTGGGAGCATTTTTCCGAGAATGACGATCGGATGCGCAGCGCCAAGCAATTGTGCAAGACCGATCCGCTGAAGCTGAAGGTCGATGGCGTGGATGCACCGCCAGCAGGCTATTCCCTGAATGAAGCTAGCAATATGGGCGGTTATTTTAGCCAGGGGTGTTTGCCGGCTTCCTTCTATTCGGACGAATCGTTTGAGGTGCCGAACGGATTTTCTCTGCCTTACGTTTCGGCGGGGCTTTATGGGGGCATTATCAAGCAGGGCGTGAACCCCTATGCGAGCGACACACAATCAAAAAATTTGCGCGTGATCGAGACCAGTCTGGAGCCTATCTACAAGGTCAAGAGTGACTTGCTTACACTGAGCGCGGATTACAAGCTGACGCCGACGCTGACGATCACGATGCAAACCGGCTTCAACAATGATTTCATGTGGGCGACTCAGGACTACAACAGGTTCAATACCAAGGCCGGTGTGTTTGCCCCATATGGCGGGGTATTTGGCGGATTTGACGATTCAAAGGTTCAATACGGACTGCTGTCACCTGACGGTGTCTATTGCGACCCGCAGCTTGGTTGTTCTGATCGTATTGTGGCGCAAGATCTTTCAACGCAGCATTCCTGGCAATTTAATCAGGAATTTCGCATAGCGTCTCATTTTGATGGTCCGTTCAATTTCACGTTTGGCGGAAACTACATGCACTATGAGACCGCCGAGAATTATTATGTGTTCATCAATATGCTCACGGCATTCGCGTATTGGACGGGTGATTTGGCTGCAATTCGCCCCGAAGTCGGCCCTTGGATTCCGGGTGTAACGGATGGGCACCAATGTTTGGGTGGCGCCTATAACGGGCAGGGTGGTTTTCAGTATGCTGATCCGAAACGCCCACTCGCGCCGCCGGGAAATGCGTCCTGCCTTTATATCGATCCCAATCCGCTCACCAGCCTCAACGATAAGGGGCACAATTACTTTGTGAGCCAGAATCCGTATGGCCTTAATTCATACGCCTTGTTTGGCGAAGCGAATTATAGACTCACCAATGATTTGACGATGACCGGTGGTTTGCGCTGGACCGAAGATCGCAAACATTTCACCTTGATCCCCAGTCAGCTTTTAACAAGTGGCTATGGCTACCCAAATATAGGGGCGGTGAATCAGGTTTGGGACAAGTTTACGGGGCGCGCTGTTGCCAACTGGACGCCAGACCTGGGGTTCACCGATCAGACGTTGATATTCGGTTCTTATGCCCGCGGTTACAAAGCGGGTGGGGCAAATCCGCCGGGGCCGGTGCTTATTACCTATGGCGATCTTTTCGGAATCGACAATGGCCAGAGAAATAACCCCATTCATCCGCTGACCTTTGAGCCGGAATATGTTCATGCGTTCGAAATCGGAACCAAGAACAAACTGTTCGATGGCGCGCTCACCATAAATGCCAGCGCCTTCTATTACGATTATACAGGGTATCAGATTTCGGAAATTGTGGACCGTACCTCCATCAATCTGAACTTCGATGCCAAGGTGAAGGGCGTGGAAGTTGAAGGGTTGTGGGAGCCGCTTCCCGGGTTTCGGATAAATTTTGCGGGTGGCTGGCAGGATACGAGCCTTGCAAAGGGCAGCAAGTCTGTTGACCTGATTGACCGGACGGCAGGTATGCCGGGTTGGATGGTGTTCAAACCGTTTATCGGGCAGGCGTCCAATTGTATTCTCCCCACTTACGTTGTTGCTGCCGATATTTTGAATCAGCAAATCAATCCGAACGGCGTGAATACGGGCGGTCTCGTTGAGATGTGCGGAACCGCTTATGGCGCCCACAAAGATCCTGTGACAGCGCTCCCGTTTGATGAGTCCGGGCCGCCAACCGTTGCACTTTCGCCCTATGGCTTGCATCCGATCAGCGGGTATCAGGGATTTGATCCAACCACCGCGCCCAACAATGGTGAAGGTTTTGACAAGGACTTGAGCGGCAACCAATTGCCGAATGCGCCGCCGCTGACTGTATCGCTGGGGGCTCAGTTCAGCATGCCGCTGACATCGGAATGGGCGGGCACGGTGCGAACCGATTATTATTGGCAGGATTATTCCTGGGCGCGTGTTTTCAACAGCAACCCGTATGACAGGTTGCGCGGCTACACCACTGTCAATCTCAGCTTTATTCTCACAAGTCAGAATGGCTGGCAGATCATGCTGTTCGATAAGAATGTGTTCAACACAACGGCCATTACCGGTGCGTTCCTGAACAGCGACGATAGTGGATTGACGACAAACGTCTTCCTGACCGATCCGAAATTGATCGGCATTCGCGTAACGAAAAATTGGTGAGGGGGAAAAATGTCTGAACTCATTCAAAACGAGCGTAGTGCGCAATTGGATTTGCGGTCGATTTTGCTGTCATCCGTTGCAGCTTTGGCGGTTGTGGCTTTCATGTGCAGCGAAAGCGCGGCGGCCCAGGCAGGTGAAGGTGAAAACCAGCCAACTGTCTGGGTAGAGTTGGGTGGCCAGCTTCAGAGAATGTCGGGCCAGGACAAATATTTCTCGCCCAAATTCTTGGACGATTATGCGGGCAGCCCAGGCTTGAGCCCGACTAAGCCCGGCTCCGCACTTACCTTGCCGCACTATGGCAAGGGGTTTGAGGGGAAGATAACACTCGCCCCTCAGGATTCAGACTGGAGGCTTTCTGGTTCAATTGTCTACGGACGGTCGAACGGCAAGACGCATATGCATCAATCCGCGATAAAAACAATCCCGACGGGATATTATTATCATGGCAACCCCCTTCGGGATCCACTGGGAGCCAAGCAGTTTTCCGACGTCGAAACGAAAAGCAGCAGCAGCTATATGTTGATCGATTTTAAAGTCGGGAAAGATGTTGGGCTGGGTGCGGTGGGGCGCGATGCAACATCCACGCTCTCTTTTGGTTTGCGTACTGCTGTGTTTACCGCGAAAGCGGATGCAAATATCAAGGCACGGCCCGAAATTCATCTCCATGGCTTCTTGCCCAACAAGTATTGGACGAATTTCTACGCATCTGCACAAACCGAGCGCAGCTTTCGCGGCATCGGCCCATCGCTGTCTTGGGACGGGTCGGCAGCCGTGCTTGGCAGCGCGGAAAATGGACTGTCGCTTGATTGGGGTCTTTCGGGGGCCGTTTTGTTCGGTCGGCAGAAGGTCGACACGCGGCATCAGACATCCGCAAGAGAAATGTACAGCTATTTCTATTTCAACTATAGCGAGGGCTACAAGAATGCCCCGCCCCGGAAGGCGCGAAAACATTCTGTCGTCGTGCCGAATCTTGGCGGATTTGTGGGGGCGAGTTTGCGGCGCGCGAATGCGAAAGTGAGCATTGGCTATCGCGGTGATTTCTTCTTCGGCGCGATGGATACCGGGCTCGATTCACGCAAAGCTGCCAACACGAGCTTCCACGGCCCGTTCGCGACAATCAGCATTGGGCTTGGAGGGTAGCTCCTAGCCGCCCCGAGCCCGCTCTAAGGCGGGTGCCGATGTTGTCATTGGCCTCAGGGCTGGCCGGTGTGGCTGGCCGCGCTTTGCGCTTTCGGTATCAGGCGTATTCCGCTACCGTTCTGCTTCGGCATGGGGGCGGCTTGATCATGTCTGGCGAAGTCCGGGACTATCGCAGGGCTTGGCACCTGGCGGGGGGATGGTTGACCGCTGGCGGGACTGACTGGGCAATCTGTCCGACTGTTTGCTTGATCGAAATGGTTTACAGGGCGCGCTTCGGGCGATAGTGCTGGGTGTTCTGTGCGCACCTATGTTGCTGTGTGCGGACCATTCAGTTTTAGGATATCCAGCATGAGTGCGCCACAACGCAAGAAGCCTGTGTCGCGGACACGTTCCAAAGGGGCGAAGATCTCGCGCGGGATGGGGCGTGAGGAGATTCTGACCGAGGCCATGAAGCTGTTTGCACAGCATGGCTATGAAGGTGCATCGACCGCGGAAATCGCCACTGCGGCAGGTTTGTCGCAATCGGTGGTGCTCTACCACTTCACATCCAAGGAAAATCTCTGGCGGGAGGCGATGCGCGGCCTGTTTGCCAAGGTGAACACGCAATCGCTGATCGATCAGGATTCCTATAAGGATCTCGACGTTTTAGCGCGGCTCAAGGTGGCGATCCGTCAGTTTGCCCATCTTTCCGCCCAGTCGCCGGAATTTGCACGGGCGGTTACGCGCGAAGGCATGGCGGGTGGCCCAAGGCTGCGCTGGCTGATCGAGGATCTTTCGCCGCCGATCCATGATGTGTTTCATCGGTTGATCGAGGAAGGCGTGGCTGTCGGGGCGCTGAAACCGTGTTCGCCGGGCCACACCACGATGGTCATTCATACCGCAATCAACATCATATTCCTCCTGGCGCCACTGGCGGAGATCGTTACGGGGAAATCCTCTTTTTCGCCTGACGTGATTGAACGCCACACCGATATGGTTGTCGATCTTCTACTGACCGGGCTGGCGACCGATCCACTGGCGGCGATGGCGCAGGTGCCTGCACGCGCGGTAAAACCTGCTGCGCGGCGGCCAGGCGGGCGCAAGGTTGTTGCCAAGACGCGGCGGACGCGAAGTAGCCGGTGACCGGCTCGTTTCTGCTAATATATTGATCGATCAGTATTGTTAATTAAGTGATTTGCTGCTAAGGCCCACGTAAAGCGCTGGGCAAACGGGCGCGCGGGAGGCATGGATGCAGGACCTTACACGGGCAGCTTTAGCGTGAGCTCAGGCAAGCGCTATCCTTATGTTGTGCTCGCCATGCTGGCGCTCACATACATTCTGAATTTCGCGGATCGTCAGATATTGACGGTGTTGATCGAGCCGGTGAAGGCCGAGCTCGGCCTGTCCGACACCATGATCGGGCTTCTGACCGGCACGGCCTTCGCGCTGTTTTACGTTACCATCGGCATTCCCATTGGCTGGCTGGCCGACCGGAGCAATCGCATCCGTATTATCGCGGGCGCCTGCCTGTTGTGGAGCCTGTTCACCGCGGCTTGCGGAATGGCAGGCAGCACATGGCAGCTTGCCATTGCGCGGATGGGCGTGGGCGTGGGCGAGGCCGGTGGTACGCCGCCGGCGCTCTCCATCATTTCCGACTATTTTCCGAAGGAGCGCCGCGCGTTCGCCGTATCGATCTACACGGTGGGCGCGCCGATCGGGGTGTTTTTGGGGACTGCGCTGGGCGGCTGGGTCGCGGCGGCCTTCGGTTGGCGCATGGCGTTCATTGTGGTGGCTGCATTTGGTGTTGTTGTGGCACCACTTCTTTTGCTCGTTGTTCGTGAGCCGGTGCGTGGGCGGTTTGAGGCGAAGGCTGACGGCGTGGTTGCCGACAGCCCGGCTCCGCTGTCTGAAACCGTTCGCAGATTTTATCGCTACCCCAGTCTGGGGCTGTTGGCGCTTGCGAGCGGGCTCTCGGCGTTTGTCGGTTATGGGTTGCTGAACTGGCTACCGGCGTTTTTGATGCGTGTACGCGGCATGAGCGTGATGGAAGTGGGCAGCTATTACAGCGTTGTGGCGGGGGCGACGTTGGCGGCCGGCACGCTGATCGGCGGGATATTGGTGAGCCGCTTTTGTACGCGCTACCCGCGTGCCTATTCTTTGGTGCCGTCTCTCGCCTTTGTGGTTGCTGCGCCGCTTTTTGTAGCGGCGGTGTTGGTGCCTTCCTGGGAGTGGGCGCTGCTATTGATTGCGTTGCCGTTGGTGATGATAAACGTGTTTGTCGCCCCCGCACTGGCGTTGGTACAGAACCTTGTGCCGGCCAATGCGCGCAGCGTTACGTCTGCCATGTTGATGCTTGTGCTCAATCTTGTTGGGTTGGGAATGGGGCCGTTTGCCGTTGGAGCGATCAGCGATGCGTTCACCCCGAGCTTTGGCGCAGGCGGTTTGCAGATAGCGATGCTTTTTCTTGCGCCAATGATGCTTTTGGCCGCCGCCGCCCACTATGCCGTTTCGCGGTTTGTGGAGAATGATTTGCGACGTGCTGAGGCTGGTTAAGGGAGACTGACGCATGAAGGATGTGCGCGGCGGCACGGCATTCGTAACGGGCGGGGCCAGTGGAATTGGGCTGGGAATTGCCCGGGCGCTGGGGCAGGCGGGCGCAAAGGTTGCGCTCTGCGATATCGATTTCGAACGCGCGGCAGAGGCTGCTGAAACGTTGCGTGCGCAAGGCGCGGACTGTCTTGCGGTAGCGCTGGATGTAACCTGCGAAGAATCGTGGCGCGCGGCGGCGACCGATGTGCGCGCGCGGCTGGGCGAGGTGACGGTGCTTTGCAACACTGCGGGCGTCGGCGGCGGCAGCGGGCTTGCAGAAAGTTATGCGCCCGAGGTCTGGCGCCAGGTTCATAGCACCAATGTCGACAGTCTGCTGTTTTCGGTGCGGACTTTTGTGCCTGGCATGCGGGCCGGGGGGCGGGCTTGTCATATCGTCAACACTGCGTCGATGGCCGGTGTGGTGGCGCCGCCCAATGCGGTTTCCTATGTTTCGTCCAAATTCGCGGTGACGGGATTTACGCTGGCGTTGCGCAACGAACTTGGCGGGTCGCGCATTGGGATTTCGTTGCTATGCCCCGGTATGACGCGCACGCGGATTGTTGAAACAACGCAAAGTTTGCGGCCCGGTGCTGCGGAAATGGGCGTGGGCGCCGAGACGGCGGCGGCGATGAACGCCGTTCTTGCCACAGGCATGAACCCGGACTCTGTGGGGCGGGCGGTGCTGGATGCGATTTTGCGCGATCGGCTGTTCATCTTCACCCATCCTGAATGGAAGGTGTTGGCAGAGGAGCGGTTTGCCGAAATGCTGGAAGGTTTTGGCCCATCCGCGGAACCCGGCTACTGCGATGATATCAGCCAGATTTTGAGCGGGCTCGCCGGAACGCGCAGCGGTGTTGCCTGAGACGTTTATCGTTTTTGGTGCGCCGCACACGCGCGACGAACATGTTGCGTCATTCTGTAGTTCGAGTTTAATATATCGATCAATCAGTATTGCAATCATATCAATCTGCTGCTACGGGCTTAAATTGTCTGTCGGGGGGCTGGCGTTATCGTGAGGGAAACAATGATCGAGAATTTCAAGGTGGGCGCATCTGGGGCGGAGCGCGTTCGGCGGGCCGGTTTCGCAGGGGCGTCGGTATTCGCGCTGGCGATGACGCCAGCATTTGCACAAGACACGGCCGCTGATACTGAGCAGGTGCGGGGGCACTTTGAAGAGGTCGTGGTCACTGGCAGTTATATTCGCAAGTCGGTGAAGGATACGGCGAGCCCCGTGTCGCTGATCGGGCGCGATGAATTTGCCATTAAGGCGCTGCAGACGGCGGATGATCTGGTGAAGATCATGCCCTCCAACGGCCAATCGAAAACCTATAGCGATGCTGTGGGTTCGCCCCACACCGCGGGTACGGCACAAATCAATTTGCGCGGGCTTGGCCTTTCGTCCACGCTGACGCTGATCAATGGCCGCCGCCAGACCGTGGCGCCGACGCCAGATTCCGATGGCTCGAGCTTTGTCGACATCAACACCATTCCGCTGGTGATGGTGGACAGGCTGGAAGTTCTGCAGGATGGCGCAGCCGCGCTTTATGGCTCCGATGCTGTGGCCGGTGTTGCCAACTTTGTGATGCGTGACAGCTTTGAAGGGCTGGAAGTGCGTGCATCGCGCCAGATGACGACCAATGCCCAACAGTTCGACACCTCGGTTGGTGCCGTGGGCGGACTTAGCGGTGATCGCTGGAATTTCGTTGCCGGTATTGAATATCTCGACCGCGATCCTTTGGGCCAGCAGGACCGTTCGTTCTCGCGCAACAAGGCACAGTCTTCATTGGGGTCTCCGGGCGCGTTTGCTCCCATCGGCGGTGCACCGCTGATCGATCCGGGTTGCGCAGCTGTTGGCGGCACGCCCATCGGGACCAACCCTTCCAACGCTGCTGTCGGCTATTGCGGCATGAATCTGTCGCCTTATTTCGATTTGATTGCGCGTGAGTGGCGGTTGAATTCTTATGCCACCGGCAAGTACCGGCTGAACGACGATATCACGCTCTATGCTGAAGGTGGCTTTGCGCATAGCCGTGTCGATATTCGGGCCAGTCCATCTTACATCGATCTGAAGTTCCCGGTTGTACCGGCTAACAATCCCGGAAACCTTGTCGCCAATGGCGGGTTCGGCGTGCCGGTGGTGTTTTTTGGGCGGCCGTTCGGCAATCCCGATGCGCCCTATACGCATCAGCCGCATATTCTGGATACCTATCGCGCCGTTGTGGGCGCCAAGGGTGTGCTCGCTGGAACATGGACGTTTGATACGTCTTATTCCTATAGCGCGCAGAGCGTTTACATCTCCATTCCGGGCGATTTGAATGCCGAGCGTTTTCAGGCGGCACTCGATTGCGTTGGCGGGCCGAACAACAATCAGTGCTTCAACCCGTTTGCCTCTGCGCATCTCAACCCCGCATTGGCCAATTCGCAGGCCGTGATCGACGATTTCATGGCGACCTCGGTTCGTCAGTATGATTCATCGCTCCATGCGGTGGATGCGGTGGTAACGGGCGATCTGTTCTCGCTGCCTGCCGGTGAGGTTGCGATGGCGATTGGCGGGCAGTTCCGCCACGAAGTGTTGCAGTTCGCCAGTGACCCGCTGACAAGCGGCGGCAAACTGGGCTTCCAGTTCACTGGGCCGGACTTCACACAAGGTCGCAACATTTTCGCGGGCTTTTTTGAACTGAACGTTCCGCTGCTGGAAAGCCTGAGTGCGCAGGTTGCGGGCCGCTATGAGCATTACAGCGATGTGGGCGGCAGCTTTAACCCGAAGCTTGCCTTGCGCTGGGAAGCGCTGGATGGGCTCGTGATGCGCGGATCGGTGGGCACCAGTTTCCGGGCGCCTTCGCTTTCGCAAGTCACGGCGATTTCTACCATCAATACGGCGATTGCCGATCCGTATAATCCCTCTACCGTACCGTTCTACACCGACATCGTGACGGTGCCATCGTCGGCTCTTGAAGACGAGACTGCACGCAACTTCTCGCTTGGCAGCGTGTGGACACCAATTCCCGAGCTATCGTTCAGCCTCGACTACTGGAACTACAAGTACAAGAATATGGTGGTGAAGCAGGATGCGCAAACCATCGTGAACGGCAACCCGAACGATCCGCGCATTGTGCGTGTCGGTGGGCCGACCGGGCTGATCTCGGAAATTCATGTGTC
>DATJDE010000101.1:0-3043 GCA_035497595.1 Rhizomicrobium sp.
CGCCGCCTGTTCGATGCCCAGAAGGCCGGTCACGCCGGAACGCTGGACCCCATGGCGACCGGGGTCTTGGCCATCGCGCTGGGCGAGGCCACCAAAACCGTGCCCTACGCCATGGATGCCTCCAAAACCTATCGCTTCACCGCCTGCTGGGGCGAAGGCCGCGATAGCGACGACGCCGAAGGCGCGGTGACCGGCACCAGCCCTGTCCGCCCGACAAAAGAACAGATCGAAGCCGCCCTGCCCGCTTTCACCGGCGAGATTTCGCAGGTGCCCCCCATCTACTCGGCCATCAAAGTTCAGGGCGAGCGCGCCTATGACCTTGCGCGGGAGGGCGAGACGGTCACGCTGGAACCCCGGTTTGTGCGGATCGATCAGGCACGCCTGATCGAGATCCCGGACGCCGACCACGCTGAATTTGAAATCCTTTGTGGCAAAGGCACTTACGTGCGGGCCTGGGTACGCGATATGGCCCGCCATCTGGGAACCCTTGGGCATGTCAGCGCCCTTCGGCGGACTCGGATCGGCGGCTTTTGCGCCGAAACCGCAATTGGGCTGGAAAAGCTCAAGGCTTTAGGGCATGGTCCCGCCGCTTTTGAGCACTTGAGGCCCATTTCGACCGCGCTGGACGGCATCCCGGCGTTGGCCGTTACAGGTCCGGATGCGGTTCGCCTGAAAAGCGGCAACTCCGTCCTCGTCCGCGCGAATATTTTCGCCCGGCTCGTGGACGCCGTTTCAGGGGACGATCTTCAAGGGCTTACGGTCTTCTGCTCGACAACAGAGGGAGAGCCGGTCGCGTTGGCCGCGCTTGAACAAGGTGAGCTGAGACCGTTCCGTGTTTTTAACTTTGGAACTGGATGACCGACACATGTCGATAACTGCCGAACGCAAGCTCGAAGTCATGACCGAATTCGCCAAAAAAGAAGGCGATACAGGTTCGCCCGACGTGCAGGTGGCTGTGCTCTCTGAGCGCATCTCCAACCTCACCGAGCACTTCAAAACCCATAAAAAAGACAATCACTCGCGCCGCGGCCTGATCAAAATGGTCTCGCTTCGCCGCAAGCTGCTCGACTACATCAAAAAACATGACGAACAGCGCTACGCCGCGTTGATCGCCAAGTTGGGCCTGCGCCGCTGAGGCGGTGTGAATCCGTTACAACCAACAACGCTCGCGTGGGTGCGCATGTGCGCGCCCGCGCGTTTTTCGCTTGCCTCAAGAAGGCTTGAGGCGGCAACCCCCATCGCAATCCGGCGGTGGGAAATGAAGGACTGAAAGCATGTTTACACTCTCGAAAGAAACCATCGAATGGGGCGGCAGAACGCTGACGCTCGAAACCGGCAAGGTCGCCCGTCAGGCCGACGGCGCGGTGCTCGCCACCTATGGCGAAACCGTAGTGCTGGCCACGGTCGTGGGTGCGCAAGCGCCGCGTGAAGGGGTGGATTTCTTCCCGCTCACCGTGAATTACCAGGAACGCTATTACGCAGCCGGTAAAATCCCCGGCGGCTATTTCAAGCGCGAACGCGCGCCGACCGAACGCGAGACCCTGATCTCGCGCCTGATCGACCGCCCGATCCGTCCGCTCTTTGCCGATGGCTATCGCAACGAAACCCAGGTGGTGGTGCAGGTCCTGTCCCATGACATGGAAAACGATCCCGATGTCGTGGGCCTGGTCGCGGCCTCTGCCGCTCTGACCCTGTCGGGCGTGCCGTTCATGGGCCCGATTGGGGCGGCCCGCGTCGCCTTTATCGATGGCGCCTACAAGCTCAACCCACCGATCGACGAGATGGCAGGCTCCACGCTCGAACTGGTGGTCGCCGGAACCGCCGATGCGGTGCTGATGGTCGAATCCGAAGCGCAGGAATTGAGCGAAAAAGTGATGCTCGATGCGGTGATGTTTGGCCATCGCGAGATGCAGGCTGTCATCAATGCCATCATCCGCCTGGCTGAAAAGGCCGCCAAAGACCCGCGCGACGTGCCGGTCAGCGACAACGCCGCCCAGCTTGAAAAGATCAAGGCTGTTGCCGGCGCTGATCTGACGGCTGCGTTCCAGATTCCGGTCAAGTTTGAGCGCCGCGACCGTATCGCCGAAATCCGCAAAGCCACGGCCGAAAAATTTGTCGGCGAAGGTGACGGCAAGCTGACGGCCAAAGACTTCGGCAAACTGTTCCACGATCTCGAAGCCCATGTGATGCGCTTTGCGGTGCTGGATACGGGCCGCCGCATTGACGGGCGCGACACCAAGACGGTGCGCCCCATCGTGGCGGAAGTTGGCATCCTGCCGCGCACCCATGGTTCGGCGCTGTTCACCCGCGGCGAAACCCAGGCGTTGGTGGTCACCACCCTCGGCACCAGCGAAGACGAACAGTTCGTCGACAGCCTGGAAGGCACCGGCAAGCAGAACTTCATGCTGCACTACAACTTCCCTCCCTATTCGGTGGGTGAGACGGGCCGCATGGGCGCACCGGGCCGCCGCGAAATCGGTCATGGCAAACTTGCCTGGCGCGCGATCCACCCGATGCTGCCGACCAAGGAACAGTTTCCCTATACGTTGCGCGTGGTCTCGGAAATCACCGAATCCAACGGCTCCTCGTCGATGGCGACGGTGTGCGGCACCTCGCTTGCCCTGATGGATGCGGGCGTTCCGCTGACACGTCCGGTTGCGGGCATTGCCATGGGCCTCATCCTTGAAGGTGAGCGCTTTGCGGTTCTGTCCGACATTCTGGGTGATGAAGATCATCTGGGCGACATGGACTTCAAAGTGGCGGGCACCGAAAACGGCGTCACCTCGCTACAGATGGATATCAAGATCAGCGGCATCACCGAAGAGATCATGCGCGTGGCACTGGATCAGGCCCATGCTGGCCGCATCCATATCCTCGGCGAGATGTCCAAGGCGCTGACCACGGCCCGTTCCGAAATCGGCGAGCATGCCCCGCGCATCGAGCAGATCAAGATCCCGACCGACAAGATCCGTGAAGTGATCGGCTCGGGCGGCAAAGTGATCCGCGAGATCGTTGAAAAGACCGGCGCCAAGATCAACATCGA
>DATJDE010000102.1:0-3453 GCA_035497595.1 Rhizomicrobium sp.
AGCTTTACGCCCGCATAGGGAATGGCGCCTGTGCCGGTGACGCCCCAGAAAACCACGAGCACGAGTGTGACAGGAAAGAGCAGGCAGGTTTCCACGGTGAGACCATCGAGCGAATCCACCGGTGTTTGCTTGCGTAAGTAGCCATAGATGCCGAAGGAGAAAGCGAGCACCAGCGACACCCAGGGCACAGTGCCCACCTCCACGGCCTGCCAGATGACCGCGAGTGTGGCGAGCGCGATGGCAACGAGTTTGGTGCGGGTGACGCGCTCGCCCAGCAGCGTGACGCCCAGCGCGATGGAGATGAGCGGCGTGATGAAATAGCCGAGGCTTGCGGCCACGAGCTGGTGGCTTTCCACGCAGTAGATGAACACCGCCCAGTTGGTGGTGATCAGGATGCTGGTGATGGCGAGTGTGCCGACCAGTTTGGGGTTGCGGACAATCGCCATCAGATGCGACAGCCGCCCGCGCAGCGCGGACAGGGCGAAGACGCAGATGGCGCACCACAACACGCGGTGAATTGCCACTTCGATCGCAGGAATTGACGTCAGCAAGGCCCAATAGAGCGGCATCACCGCCCAAAGAAAATAGGCGGTGGTGGCGTAGATAATGCCGGTTTTTTCGCTGTGCGGCTGGTCTATCGGGTCGGGCGGCATGGGGTTCCGGTGGTCATGGCCCCGAGACTAGAAGCGCGGAGCCGACTTGAGGCCCCGCGCTTTTGCATTGCGGTCATGCGGGGGCGCCATCGCGCAGCAGTTTGTAGCTGATCGAATCGGTCAGCGCCTCGAACGAGGCATCCACGATATTGGCCGAGACCCCGACGGTGGACCAGCGTATCCCCGTGCCATCGGTGCTTTCGATCAGCACGCGGGTGACGGCCTCGGTGCCGCTCGTGAGGATACGGACCTTGAAATCCACCAGCCTGAGATCGGCGATATGGGATGAGTATTTGCCGAGGTCTTTGCGCAAGGCATCGTCCAGCGCGTTGACCGGGCCATTGCCGGTGCCGACATTGTGGAAAACGGCACCGCCGATTTTCATTTTCACCACCGCTTCGGACATGCTGACGAGTTCGCCGCGCGCATTGTGGCGGCGCTCCACCATCACGCGGAAGTTCTCCACCTCGAAATAATCCGGCACCTCGCCCAATGCACGCCGGGCGAGCAGCGCGAAAGAGGCTTCGGCGCCATCATAGGTGTAGCCGAGATATTCGCGCTGTTTCACCTCTTCCAGCAGGCGATTGATGCGGGTGTCTTTCGCATCCACATCGATGCCGAGTTCGGCGAGGCGGGCCAGAAGGTTGGAGCGGCCCGCCTGATCGGAGACCAGAATCTTGCGCGCATTGCCCACCGTTTCTGGCGGCACATGTTCGTAGGTTCTCGGGTCTTTGAGCACGGCGGAAGAATGCAAGCCCCCTTTATGCGCGAAGGCCGAGGGGCCGACATAGGCCGCATGTTTGTTGGGCGCGCGGTTGAGGATTTCATCGAGCAGGCGCGAGACTTGCGTCAGGCGGGCAAGGTTTTCGTGGGTGATGCCGGTTTCGAACTGGCTGGCAAAGGGCTCTTTCAGCAGCAGAGTGGGCAGCAGCGAACACAAATTCGCATTGCCGCAGCGTTCGCCCAGACCGTTGAGTGTGCCCTGCACCTGCCGCGCGCCGCCGCGAATGGCGGCGAGGCTGACGGCCACGGCCTGTTCGGTATCGTTATGGGCGTGGATGCCGAAATTGGCGGAGGGCAATTTGGCTTTGACCTCGCTGACGATGCGATAAACATCTTCCGGCATGGTGCCGCCATTGGTATCGCACAGCACCAGCCAGTTGGCCCCGGCGTCGTAAGCGGCGCGGATACACTCCAGCGCATATTCGGGATTGGCCTTGTACCCATCGAAGAAATGTTCGGCATCGAGCATGGCCTCGCGGCCTTTGTCCTTCACCGCGGCGATGGACTTTGCGATGCAATCGACATTTTCGGCGCGTGGGATTTCGAGCGCGACATCGACCTGGAAATCCCATGTCTTACCGACAAGACAGGTGGCGGCGGTTGGCGCATCGAGCACGGCGGCGAGGCCGGGATCGTTGGCGGCGCTGCGCCCTGCCCGCTTGGTCATGCCGAAGGCGGTGAAGCGGGCGTTTTTCAGCGGCGGCAGATTGGCAAAGAAATCTGTATCTGTCGGGTTGGCGCCGGGAAAGCCGCCTTCGATATAATCCATGCCCAGCGCATCGAGCGCCAGCGCGATCTGGCGTTTGTCTTCGACGGAGAAATCGACCCCTTGCGTTTGTGCGCCATCGCGCAAGGTGGTGTCGAAGATGGTGAGGCGTTCGCGGCTCATCGTTTGACCTCCCATGTCGTACCGGTTGGGCTGTCCATCAACACGATGCCCTGGGCCGCAAGCTCATCGCGGATGCGGTCGGCTTCCGCGAAATCTTTGGCTTTGCGGGCCGCGATACGGGCTTCGATGGCGCGGGCGATTTCGACCCTGTCCACCGCCTGCTTGCTGACCAGCGCGCCGGGCTTCACATCGAAGCCGAGCAGCGCAAGACCACCGGCCAGTTCTTCGGGCGAGGCTTTGTGCAGTTCGGCGATGGCTTGCGGCGTGTTGAGATCATCGGCCAGCGCGGCCAGCACGGGTTCGCTTATTTTGCTGTCGGCCAGCGGTTCGACCACATCGTACCAGCGGGTCAGCGTGTTCCAGCTTTCCTTCATGCCTGCCACCGTCCAGTCAATCGGCTGGCGGTAATGGCTGCGCAGCATGTTGAAGCGCAGCACATCGCCCGGCCAATCGGCCAGCAGTTCGTGAATGGTGACGAAATTGCCGAGCGATTTGGACATCTTCTCGCCTTCGACATTCAGAAAGCCATTATGCATCCACACTTTCGCCAGCGGGTGATTGCCATGGGCACATTCGGATTGGGCGATTTCGTTTTCGTGGTGGGGGAAAACCAGATCGATGCCGCCGCCGTGAATATCAATCGTGTCACCACCTTTGAAACTGGCGGCGATCATGGCGGAGCATTCGATATGCCAGCCCGGGCGGCCACGGCCCCAGGGGCTCATCCAGCCCGGCGTGTTGTCGTCGGAGGGTTTCCACAGCACGAAATCCATCGCGCCTTTTTTGTAGGGCGCGACTTCGACGCGGGCACCGGCGATCATATCGTCCAGCGTGCGGCTGGCGAGTTTGCCGTAATCGGGTTTGGAGGCGACATCGAACAGGACGTGGCCTTCCGCTTCATAGGCGTGGCCCGCTTTGATCAGGGCGATGATCATCAGGATCATGGCTTCGACATGTTCGGTCGCGCGCGGGGTGATGCTGGGTTTGAGGCAGCCGAGCGCCGCTATGTCTTCGTTGTAGATGGAATAGGTTTCTTCGGTGAGGGCGCGCACCACCTCCAGCAGCGGAGTGGTGCTGTCGCCCCGGCGTTCCAGGGCGCGGGCGTTTATCTTGTCGTCTATGTCGGTG
>DATJDE010000103.1:0-3724 GCA_035497595.1 Rhizomicrobium sp.
GCAGATATACCCGCGCAACTTTCATGGCTCTGGCTCCTTTGGCTATGCCTCAAAGTGCCAGTTTATCGCCGGTGGCTCATAGCTCAAAAGGTCGGCTTATAAGTGTCGTTTTCAGAAGACGGCTGCACTGAACGTCAGAAGCCGACTGCACTATAGCAGCGGAGGGGTTGGATCCATCAGGCAACGACGGGCTGCTGCCGGCCATCAGCGGACGCAGGGAGGACTTTCCGCAACCGGCCGTTCGATGCGGCACCGATGGCCTTCGCGCAGGGGTAGTGAATCCGCCAGGATTGACTTGCGCTGCCCTACCTCTCACTAGTGAGGGGCGGCAGCGCATCAAGCGGTGAGCGCACTCCGGCACCGCCAACTTTCAGCACATGCGTGTAAATCATCGTCGTAGAGACGTCGGAATGGCCGAGCAGATCCTGCACGGTTCGAATGTCGTAACCGCTGCGGAGCAAGGCCGTCGCGAACGAGTGGCGGAGGGTGTGCGGTGTGGCGGGCTTCGTGATGCCTGCTTGTTCTACGGCACGTTTGAAGGCGCGCTGAAAGGTCTGGTCATACATGTGATGGCGACGCACGACACCGCTCCGTGGATCGGTCGAATGCGTGTGCTGCGCAAAAACCCAGAACCACGGCCAGGAATGCCCGGCGCGCGGATACTTCCGCTCAAGGGCGTCGGGAAGCGCAACGCCGCTGCGGCCCTCGGCCTGGTCCTTCAGCCACCATGCCCGTGCACGCGACAGCTGCTCGCGCAGGCTGGGTGCCAAGCTCTCGGGTAACATCAAGGCCCGATCCTTGGAGCCCTTGCCCTCCCGCACGATGATCGTGCCGTGATCGAAATCCAGATCCTTGACCCGCAGTTGCAAACCCTCACTGATCCGCATGCCCGTTCCATACAGAAGCTGGGCGAACAAACGATGCTCGCCTTCCAGAAAACCGAGGATGCGAACCACTTCATCCGGGGTCAGCACCACCGGCAAGCGCCGCGACGGCCGAGGTCTTCCGATCTCCTGAAGCCAGGGCAGATCCGTGCACAGCACCTTGCCGTAGAAGAACAGCAAGGCCGCCAATGCCTGACGATGCGTGGAGACCGAAACCTTGCGCTCGTTCGCCAGCCAGGACAGAAATGCCTCGACTTCGCTGCTGCCCAAGGTTGCCGGGTGACGCACACCGTGGAAACGGATGAAGGCACGAACCCAGTGGACATAAGCCTGTTCGGTTCGTAAACTGTAATGCAAGTAGCGTATGCGCTCACGCAACTGGTCCAGAACCTTGACCGAACGCAGCGGTGGTAACGGCGCAGTGGCGGTTTTCATGGCTTGTTATGACTGTTTTTTTGTACAGTCTATGCCTCGGGCATCCAAGCAGCAAGCGCGTTACGCCGTGGGTCGATGTTTGATGTTATGGAGCAGCAACGATGTTACGCAGCAGGGCAGTCGCCCTAAAACAAAGTTAGACATGATGAGCAACTCTATACACACCGGAATCTCAAGACAGCTTTCACAGGCACGCGATGTAATTAAACGCCATTTGGCATCAACGCTGAAAGCCATACACTTGTATGGTTCTGCAATTGATGGTGGCCTCAAACCATATAGCGACATTGATCTGCTGGTTACCGTGGATGCACGCTTGGATGAAGCTACAAGACGCTCCCTGATGCTCGATTTCTTGAATATCTCGGCACCACCATGCGAAAGCTCAATACTCCGGCCGCTAGAGGTAACTGTTGTTGCATGCAACGAAGTAGTGCCTTGGCGTTATCCGGCACGACGAGAACTGCAGTTCGGGGAGTGGCTGCGGGAGGATATTCTTGAAGGTGTCTTCGAGCCAGCCGCCTTGGACGCCGACCTTGCAATTCTAATAACGAAAGCTAGGCAACACAGCATCGCTTTAGTAGGTCCAGTGGCTCAAAAAGTCTTCATGCCGGTGCCAGAGCATGACTTTCTCCAGGTGCTTTCCGATACCCTTAAGCTGTGGAATACTCATGAGGATTGGGAAAATGAGGAGCGGAACATCGTACTCACGTTAGCTCGGATCTGGTATAGCACTGAAACTGGAGGAATCGTCCCCAAGGATGTGGCCGCCGAATGGGTTTTAGAGCGCTTGCCAGCTGAGCATAAGCCAATACTGGTTGAGGCGCGGCAAGCCTATCTTGGGCTTTGCAAGGATAGTCTTGCTTTGCGTGCAGATGAGACTTCGGCGTTCATTGGCTATGCAAAGTCTGCGGTCGCTGATTTGCTCGAAAAGCGAAAATCTCAAACTTCGCATATTTGCGATGGCGCCAAGAACGTCTAACGTCTAACTATTCATTTAAGCCGAAGCCGCTTCGCGGCTCGGCTTAATTCAGGCGTTAGATGCACTAAGCACATAATTGCTCACAGCCAAACTATCAGGTCAAGTCTGCTTTTATTATTTTTAAGCGTGCATAATAAGCCCTACACAAATTGGGAGATATATCATGAAAGGCTGGCTTTTTCTTGTTATCGCAATAGTTGGCGAAGTAATCGCAACATCCGCATTAAAATCTAGCGAGGGCTTTACTAAGCTTGCCCCTTCCGCCGTTGTCATAATCGGTTATGGCATCGCATTTTATTTTCTTTCTCTGGTTCTGAAATCCATCCCTGTCGGTGTTGCTTATGCAGTCTGGTCGGGACTCGGCGTCGTCATAATTACAGCCATTGCCTGGTTGCTTCATGGGCAAAAGCTTGATGCGTGGGGCTTTGTAGGTATGGGGCTCATAATTGCTGCCTTTTTGCTCGCCCGATCCCCATCGTGGAAGTCGCTGCGGAGGCCGACGCCATGGTGACGGTGTTCGGCATTCTGAATCTCACCGAGGACTCCTTCTTCGATGAGAGCCGGCGGCTAGACCCCGCCGGCGCTGTCACCGCGGCGATCGAAATGCTGCGAGTCGGATCAGACGTCGTGGATGTCGGACCGGCCGCCAGCCATCCGGACGCGAGGCCTGTATCGCCGGCCGATGAGATCAGACGTATTGCGCCGCTCTTAGACGCCCTGTCCGATCAGATGCACCGTGTTTCAATCGACAGCTTCCAACCGGAAACCCAGCGCTATGCGCTCAAGCGCGGCGTGGGCTACCTGAACGATATCCAAGGATTTCCTGACCCTGCGCTCTATCCCGATATTGCTGAGGCGGACTGCAGGCTGGTGGTTATGCACTCAGCGCAGCGGGATGGCATCGCCACCCGCACCGGTCACCTTCGACCCGAAGACGCGCTCGACGAGATTGTGCGGTTCTTCGAGGCGCGGGTTTCCGCCTTGCGACGGAGCGGGGTCGCTGCCGACCGGCTCATCCTCGATCCGGGGATGGGATTTTTCTTGAGCCCCGCACCGGAAACATCGCTGCACGTGCTGTCGAACCTTCAAAAGCTGAAGTCGGCGTTGGGGCTTCCGCTATTGGTCTCGGTGTCGCGGAAATCCTTCTTGGGCGCCACCGTTGGCCTTCCTGTAAAGGATCTGGGTCCAGCGAGCCTTGCGGCGGAACTTCACGCGATCGGCAATGGCGCTGACTACGTCCGCACCCACGCGCCTGGAGATCTGCGAAGCGCAATCACCTTCTCGGAAACCCTCGCGAAATTTCGCAGTCGCGACGCCAGAGACCGAGGGTTAGATCATGCCTAGCATTCACCTTCCGGCCGCCCGCTAGCGGACCCTGGTCAGGTTCCGCGAAGGTGGGCGCAGACATGCTGGGCTCGTCAGG
>DATJDE010000104.1:0-19472 GCA_035497595.1 Rhizomicrobium sp.
TGTTCGACATCACGCAGAGACTCCCTCAATCTGGCCCTGCCGTGCGTGCTCAGGCAGGATGCGTTCAAACCACGCCTTCAACGGCGCAAGCGATGGGTGCTGCACATCATGATTGAGATAGGCCCAAACCCGCGGCAGATAGCCAAGATAGCGCGGCTTGCCATCGCGCAAGTAGAGCCGCGCAAATATCCCGGCAATTTTCGCATTGCGTTGCGCCGCCATGATCGCCAGCGCCGCGTCCAATTGCGCGGCGTTCACCTCTGCGCCCGCTTTGTGCATCGCGCCGCGATAATGCTCGATCATTGCGAGGCGAAGATCAGGCGAAACATCCCGCCGCGCATCTTCCAGCAGCGAAACCAGATCATAGGCACGTGATCCCGCCACAGCATCCTGAAAATCAATCAGCCCCACACGCCCAATCCCGCGCCGCTCCGGCAGCCATAACAGGTTTTGCGCATGATAATCGCGGTGCACGAATGACACATCGCTTTGCGCCAATTGCGCCAACAGGTCTCGCCACAAAGCGCGGTGCGCGCCAGCTTCATCCGCCGTCGCCTGCCGCCCCAAAGCCAGCGGTAAATACCACTGCGGCAACAAATCGGTTTCCGCCAGCATCGCCGTTTCATCATAAGCATAAAGCGGCATGCTCATTTGCGCCGCACCGCGATGGCCGTGCACATGCGCCAGTGTTTCAATCGCCGCGCCATAAAGCTCAGTTTCGTCGGCGCCGTTGGAAAGCACGTCGGCATAGAGCCGATCCCCGAAGTCTTCCATCAACACCAGCCCGGCCGTACACTCCGCCGCGAAAATCTGCGGTGTGCTCACGCCCAACCCGCGCAAATGCTCAGCCACCGCCACAAAGCGCCCGCAATCGGCCCCAGCCAGCCGCGCCACGGCGTTATAGCCAAGCGCCGCGCGCTGCTGCGGCGTCGCATGTGGCGGGGCAGGGGGCGTCTCGGCTTGTTGCGGCTGGTCCATCAACATCGCCCGCCGCGCACCATCGTCAACGCGAAAATATCGCCGCGTCGAGGCATCGCCCGGCAGCGCTTCCACCCTTGCCGCGCCCCAGCCATTGGCGCGCAGAAAATCCATGATCAATGCGCGCCGCTCAGTCATGGTCTTCATCCAGATAGCTGCGCCAATAGGCCGTGCCAGAAAGCGCGGCATTGCGCGTTCCGTCAGCGCGAAGTTCAAGCGTCACATTCAGCGCGTCATCGGGTATCGCCCCTGGCGCCCGCTCGGGCCATTCTACGAGCACGATCCCCAGATCCAGTGCTTCCTCAAAGCCAAGCTGTTCCAATTCGCGTTCATGCTCGATCCGGTAGAGATCAAAATGGAAAACAGGGCCTCGGGCGGTTTCGTAGGTTTGCACCAATGTGAAGGTCGGGCTCGGCACATGCCCCTCGACGCCCAGGGCTCGCAAAATATCACGCGCGAGCGCGGTTTTTCCCGCCCCCAGGTCGCCGCGCAGCGCAACGGTGTGGCCAGCGCGCAATCCTGCGGCAATCCGCCCAGCCAGACCTTGCGTTGCGCCAAGGTCGGCCAACGGATACCTGCCGGAGAATCCATCGATTCTGTCTGCCATTACAGCGTTCTAGCGCAAGCGCGCCCGGCCCACAAAGCTGCACGCGGCGCATTGCACGAAAGGCGGCAAACGTGATACCGCCGCAAGGGCTTACGCCGTATCAACGGTCTTTCACGGGCGAGGAATGTCGGAACACATAGTCATTATCGGCGCGGGTCAAGCCGGCGCACAAGCGATTGCGAGTCTCAGGGGTGAGGGGTTCGAAGGTTCCATCACCATGGTGGGGGATGAGCCGTTTCTGCCCTATCAACGTCCGCCGCTGTCCAAAGCCTATCTGCAAGGCAAGTTGGAACGCGAACGCCTGTTCCTGAAGCCCGAAAATTTCTATGCCGATGCGAAGGTGGAACTGCTCCTCAATATCTCTGCCGCCGCAATCGACCGTACGAAAAAGCAGGTCACGCTGACCGATGGCCGAGAGCTGACCTATGACAAGCTCCTGCTCGCCACCGGCACACGGGTGCGCCCCATCTTGGTGCCCAACGCCAATTTCAAGGCGATCAACTATCTGCGCAGCATCGCCGATGTCGACAAGCTGCGCGAAGACTTTCAGCCCGGCCAACGCCTTGCCATTGTCGGCGGCGGCTATATCGGCCTTGAGGTCGCAGCCGTCGCGGTGAAACATGGTCTCGACGTGACCGTGTTCGAGGCGATGGGCCGGCTGATGCAGCGCGCCGTATCCCCGCAATTATCTGCCTTCTATGAAGAAGCGCATCGCGCCGCCGGGGTGAAGATCCATTTCAACACTACGGTCGAAAAGTTTGAAGGCACCGATAGGCTGGAAGGTGTAACCGCGGGCGGCCAAACCTGGCCTGCGGATATCGCGCTGGTCGGCATCGGCGTTTTGCCGAATGAAGAGATCGCCAGAGATGCGGGCCTTGCCGTCAGCAATGGCATCGTCGTCGACGATTGCGCGCAAACCAGCGATCCGGCGATTTTCGCGGCGGGCGATTGCACCTGGCATCCTGGGCGGGAAGGTATTTTCCTGCGCCTGGAAAACGTGCAGAACGCAATCGATCAGGCCAAACACGCCGCCCTCGCCATGCTGGGCAGGCCCAAACACTATGCCGAAGTGCCGTGGTTCTGGTCCGACCAGTATGATCTCAAGTTGCAGATCGCAGGCATCGGCCGCCCCGGCGACCGCCATGTTCTGCGCGGCGACCCAGTTACCCGCAAATTTGCGGTTTTCCACCTGCGCGATGGCAAGATCGCCGCTGTCGAAGCGGTGAATGCCGCGCCCGAATATCTGGTGGGTCGCAAATTTATTGCCGAAGGCAGGGCGGTAGACGCTGAAAAACTCGCCGACCTTTCCATTCCCATGAAGAACATGGCTTAATTGCCGGTACGAAGGAGCACCCATGCCCAAGGTCAAATTTATTGATCACAGCGACAAGGAACGCGAGATCGAGGTGCCGGAAGGCTGGTCGGTCATGGAAGGCGCTGTGAAGAATCTGGTTCCCGGCATCGATGCCGATTGCGGCGGCGCCTGCGCCTGCGCGACCTGCCATGTCTATGTCGATTCCGCCTGGGCCGAGAAACTTCCGCCCAAGACCGACATGGAAGAAACCATGCTCGACTTCGCGCAGGATGTAGAGCCCACCAGCCGCCTGTCCTGCCAGATCAAAGTCACGCAGGAACTGGATGGCCTGGTGGTACGCACGCCGAAGAACCAGCACTGATCTTTTGGATCGCCTGAAACCGGTTATTCGGCCGCGTGAACATCGCGGTCGTCGGGCGCACCGTCATGCACCCGGCGCGGAACATGGCAGCGAACGATGGTGCCATGGTCGGCATGGCTGTCAATTTCCACCCAGCCGTCATGCAGTTCGATAAAGCGGTTCACCAGCGCAAGGCCCAAGCCTGCGCCTGCGCGATGGCCGCTGCGGCCCTTGGCGGAAAAACGCTCAAAGACATTCGCCTTAACTTCCGGCGCGATACCCGGCCCGGTATCCCTCACCGAAATGCGCACATCTTCGTCCTGAATGTCGCCCATCAAGGTGATGACGCCGCCGCGCGGGGTATATTTCAGCGCATTGGACAACAGGTTGAACACGACCTGACGAATGCGCCGCCCATCGGCCAAAAACACGCCCGCATCCTCGCGGCAGTCCAGCCGCAGCTCAAGCCCGACTTTCGCCGCCCATTCGCGTGCATGGTTGCTCACATCCGAGAGCAGGGTGAACAGATCAATCCGCTCCAGTTCAAGGCGCAGTGCACCGGATTCAATCAGCGACAGGTCGAGTATGTCGTTGACCAGACTGCGCAGCGTGTTGCCGCCTGTGACGATGGCCTGAACATAATCTGTCTGCTGCGGTGAAAGTTCGCCCGGAACGCCCGTTGCGAGGTGTTCGGCAAAACCCAATATCGTATTCAGCGGCGTGCGCAATTCATACGACACGTGTTTGATGAAGTCCGACTTGAGATTGTCGGCAGCTTCCAGCGCATCATTACGGTCGCGCAAAGCTGTTTCGATACGGAAACGGTCCGTACTGTCGGCAAAGGTTACGAGGGTGGCGCCGTCAGGTAGTGGCGAAAGCGCGACCGACAGAACCGTGTGATCGTTGCGCTCCATCTCGCCCCAGTCGCGACGGCGATCCGAGCCCGTGACGATGCTGGTGATAAGCTTTTCCCAGATTGCCTGTTCGCCAAACTTGGCGGCACAAGCCGCCGCGATCTGGCGGATATGGGGTTCGCCGGCCAGGTCACGCTCGCTCAAATCCCAAACGCGGGTGAACGCTGCGTTGAAAAGCTTGAGCTTGCCATCAAGCCCAAACACCGCCACCGCTTCCTGCAAGGTGTCGAGTGTTGCCGACTGCACCTTGATCAGCGTGTTGTAAGAGCTTTCAAGCGCAATCTGCTGTGTCACATCCTCATAAAGGAATGTCAGTCCGCCAAAGGGGTGCGGCTGGGCCACCACCCGCAAGGCAATGCCACCCGGAATGTGCCACTCGTCTTCCGAAGGTTCTTCGCGTGCCTTTTCATAAAGCGCCAGGCGTTGGCGTTTCCACGCCTGATAGTCGCGTTGCTCCGGCAATTTGCGCGTCTCGCGCAGGCGATCCAGCACTTCGCCGTCTGTGGGATGCTTTTCAAGCCAGCTTTCCGGCAATTCCCAAAGCTTCACAAAGGCGCGGTTATAGAATGTCAGCTTCTGGTCCGGCCCAAAAATCGCGACAGCGGTTGCCAGTCTGTCCAGCGTGTCCGCATGCGCGTCGATATGCTGCTGCAAATTTGCCTGGACGGTGGAAATTTCCGTTGCATCGACCGCCGTGCCGATTGTTGTGCCGTCATCGAGTGGAATGTGGGTGAACTCGAACGCACGGCGCTGCCCACCAACCATGGCAAAGCGCTTGGTTGCGATGAGCTGTTGCTGGCTGCGGGCAGCGGCCGCCAGATCCCGCTCGGTTTTGTCGAGAGCGGCCTGATGGGTGCGGGCGTCATCAAGGGTGGCTTCACCTGTTGAGGCGAGGAAGGTTTGATTTGCCCATTGCAGCGAAAGGGCACTGTCCCGCAGCCAGACAGGAATCGGCAAGGCATCCAGAACGGCTTCAAAATCGGCCTTCTGCGTTTCGATCTGTTCTTCTTCCAGCCAGACGCCAGCCATTCCCCCAACGGCGCGGCCGCGGGCGGTGAATTTGCGCTCGGTCTTATCGCGCGCCGTCATCGCGAAGGGCACGCCATTGGCGCCCAATTCATCGAGCGCGCGGGACAAAGCGGTTGCGTCCGACCCGGCAAGACAATTGTCGAGCATGGCGTCGGCGCCGCGATAGGAATAGGGGCCGCTGCCATCGCGGCCCCAGACGACAAGGGCTTCGCGCCCGGCCGAGATCAGCGCATCGCGCTCCCCTACCGCTGCCCGGGCACGGGCGCCGGATTGGCGGATGGTACGGCGCAAGCGCCGGGCAGCGTTCTGTTCGGCGATGGCCCACAGCGCGACAGCAACAGCCAGCGCAACGGCACCAATGGCGACAAAGGTGGAAAGGGCGGCAAGATCGGCGGCAGAGAAATCCCGCGCATGGGCGGGCAGCGGCGACAAGACAGGCAGAAGTGCCAGCGCCGCGCTTCGAAGACCTAAACGCTTATTACGCCTATCGACGCCAAGCCCGGCCGGTTGTCCCTTAGCTGTGGGACGCATTCCCTGTCGCCCCCGTTAATCGTCACGACGCAACGAATCACTGTGGAATCAACATGATAGGTAGGGCTATCCACAGCGCAAGGGAACGTGGTTAAAAAAGTGTGAAGGCCCGGATGTGGTATTTCGCACCACATCCGGGCCTTCGATTCCAATGGCTGAGTCGGATCAGCCGGTTAGATCGTTAATAGCGATAATGATCCGGCTTGAACGGGCCTTGTTGCGGCACGCCGATATAATCGGATTGTTTGGTCGAGAGCTTGGTCAGCTTGACCCCGATCTTCTCCAAATGCAGCCGGGCGACCTTTTCGTCGAGGTGTTTGGGCAGGGTGTAGACCTTTTTCGCGTACTGGCCCTCATTGGCGAACAGTTCGATCTGCGCCAGCGTCTGGTTGGTGAAGGAGGCGCTCATCACGAAAGAAGGGTGCCCCATCGCATTACCAAGGTTCACGAGGCGGCCTTCGGACAGAAGGATCATCTTCTTGCCATCGGTGAATTCGATCTCGTCGACCTGCGGCTTGATGTTTGACCATTTAAGGTTGCGCAAGGATGCGACCTGAATTTCGGAATCGAAATGGCCGATATTGCAAACGATGGCCCGGTCCTTCATCGCGCGCATGTGATCGAGCGTGATGACATCGAGGTTGCCCGTCGCGGTGACAAAGATGTCGGCGCGGGGGGCCGCGTCTTCCATCGTGGTCACTTCATAGCCTTCCATCGCGGCCTGCAGGGCGCAGATCGGATCGACTTCCGACACCAGCACGCGGCAGCCAGCCTGCCGCAGCGAAGCAGCGGAGCCTTTGCCCACGTCGCCGAAGCCCGCAACCATGGCGACCTTACCGGCCATCATCACGTCGGTGCCGCGGCGAATGCCATCGACCAGCGATTCCCGGCAACCATAGAGATTGTCGAATTTCGACTTGGTGACGCTGTCGTTCACATTGATCGCGGGGAAGAGAAGCTTGCCTTCCTTCTCCATGATGTAGAGGCGATGTACGCCGGTGGTGGTCTCTTCCGAAACACCTTTAATGCTGGCCGCTAACTGGCTGAACCAACCCGGCTTTTCCTTAAGTGTGCGCTTGATGAGGGCATAGAACACTTCTTCTTCTTCGTTCTCCGGCTTGTCGAGGAAGGCAGTGTCACCTTTCTCGGCGCGCAGCCCGTGATGCACCAGCATGGTGGCATCGCCGCCATCGTCGAGGATCATGTTCGGCAATCCGCCGTCATGCCATTCAAGGATCTTGCGGGTGTAATTCCAGTAGTCGACCAGGCTCTCGCCCTTGATCGCGAAGACCGGCGTGCCGGTCGCGGCAATGGCGGCGGCGGCGTGGTCTTGTGTCGAATAGATGTTGCACGAAGCCCAGCGCACATCGGCACCGAGCGCCGTCAGCGTTTCGATGAGAACAGCGGTCTGGATGGTCATGTGCAGAGAGCCGGCAATGCGGGCGCCCTTGAGTGGCTGCTTCGGGCCGTATTCGGCGCGTGTGGCCATCAGGCCCGGCATTTCCGTTTCGGCGATTTCGATTTCCTTGCGACCCCATTCGGCGAGGGCGATGTCTTTGACGATGTAGTCCTGGCTCACGGACGGCTCCTGTTAGAGCGCAATCGGAAAAAGTGCGAAGCGTTGGCACGCTGGTGCACCCAATTTCCGAAAACTGCGCGAATTCAAAGAATCTAGGGCACCAAATCGTGCCCTAGGGGCAGCGCGATATAGCAGCGGCATGAAAAGGGGGCAAGAAACACATAAAGAAATCTGCATGTGTTTATTTCTTAGTGCGATACGGATGGCGTATTAAGGTTTAATATCCTATTATATGTATCTTTTCACCCACCCCCTCGCTCAAGTCCGGGATTGGGCGTATCGTCTTGAGGTTGCGTATCGCGTGATTGCCACCGCGTTCGGGTGACGTTTTTCCAACCATTTGGAGGACTCAATGAAGCGCGTTCTAGCCGCTTGTGCGGCCGCATTTGCCATGATCGCACTACCTGCGCTCGCTGCCAGCGAGCGGGGATATGACAATGGCCCTGTATGGGATGTGGGCGCCATCCAGACCAAGGATGGCCATTTCGACGATTATATGAAGTTCGTCACGACGACCTGGAAAGGTCAGCAGGAAGCGCTGAAAAAGGCCGGTTATATCGTGGATTACAAGGTCTATGTCGTGCAGGACCCGCGTGACAACGAGCCGGACATCTATCTGGCGACCAAATACAAAAACATGGCCGCCATGGACACATCGCTCGATGAGATCGATGCGTTCATCGCAAAGACCGCAGGTCCGCGCGAACAGATGAACAAGGAGCAAGCCGACCGGGGCGCGATTCGCACCGTTCGGGGCAATATGCTGATGCGCGAGCTGGTTTTGAAATAGAGCCGCCATGCCCTCTCCCGACCGGGGGAGGGCTTTTTTTTACTCGCCTTTTGCAATTCCGGCCTATAGGAGGGCACCTTCCACTGGACGGAGTTGCGTATGAGGGCCAGTCCGGCGCGTCGTGCGGTTGCTGCACGGTTTTTAAGCGGTGCCGCTTTTTTCCTGCTGATTGTGGGGGCCAATCCCACAGTTGCATCGCCCTGGGCGGAAGCGGGCGACCCGCAACTGCGCTCAGATATCCAACTCCTCGCCAATGCGGGCGTGCTCGACAACATCACCACCCATTGGCCGCTGCCGTGGCGCGACGTGATCGCGCGGCTCCAGGATTCCGGCGCACTGAAACAACAGCCTGCTTATATCCGCGAAGCGGCCCGCCGTGTGCTGGGCCAGGCGCGGGCGGAAACCGAAACCGGGCGCATGCGCTTCAGCGCGACCGCGGGCGGCACCAATCTGCCTAGCGTGGTGCGCGGCTTCGATGCGCTGGGCCGCGGTGATTTCCAGGGCCAGTTGGCGGCCGAATACAATTGGGATTCCACCTCCATCCGGCTCGCGGCAGGCGCCCAGATCGATCACAAAACCGGCCACACGCAATTCCTGCCGGACAATTCCTACATCGCCCAAAGGGTGGGCGATGCCGTGGTCTATGGCGGTTATCTCTCCCATTGGTGGGGGCCTGGCTGGATTTCCGCGCTGTCGCTTTCAAACAATGCGCGGCCCTTTCCGCAAGTCGGCATCGCGCGGCTCGACACGTCACCCTTTGAAACGCCCTGGCTGAGCTGGCTGGGACCGTGGCAGGCAGAGTTCTTCTTTGGTTGGCTGGATGACAGCCGCGTCACCCGTAACACCCTGTATAATGGGCTGCGTTTCACCATCAATCCGCTTCCAGGCCTCGAAATTGGTTTCGCGCGCACGCAGGAAGTGTGCGGGGATCATCATCGCTGCAACCCGGTGGTGGACTATTTCTCTTTCGCCAACGATCCGAAGCAGACCAATCACACCAACGACGAAGGCGTAGTCGATATTCGCTATACCAACCGTCTCGGCGGGGTGCCGTTCGAAATCTACACCCAGGTCATGAACGAGGATTCCAGCCCCATCAAGCATTCCGGAAGCAGCCATCTCTTCGGCGGCAGCGTCTGGATTCCGCTGGCGGGAAATCCGCTGCGGCTGACGCTCGAATATACCAACACCATCGCCACTGCCGATATCTTCAGCTTCGGTAACTATTTCTACGCCTTCACCTACAACAACCACGATTATCTCGATGGCATGCGCTATCGCGGCCAGACGCTCGGCTTCAGCCTCGATGGCGATTCACGGCTGCTCTCCGCGCAGGCAAGCTGGATCGATGGCGGTGATCGTACCTATACGCTGACCTTCCACCACGCGAAGATTTCGACAATCGAAAACACCGTCGGCAACATCGTCACTACCGCACCGGTGAAGATCGATATGGGAACTGCGCGGGTGACATGGCCGTTCCACTCCTTCAAGGTCGATCTGGAAGGGCGTGTGCAAAGCGATCAGCCCCGGCCGGAACGCGGCTTCATCGCTTCCATCGAAGCGCGCCTGAGGGTGGATTTTTAAGACAGCCAGTCAGTCTTCGCCGAATTTCGCGTCCGCCAGCGCCAGAAGCGCAACAACGGCGGCTTCAGCGTCTTCGCCCGTGGCGCAGATGTCGATTTCGGAGCCCATGCTTGCGGCCAGCATCATCAGCCCCATGATGGAGCGGGCTTCCACAGTCTGCCCATCCTTGGCCACCGTGATATGCGCCTTGAAGCGCGATGCGGCCTCAACAATCTTCGCCGAAGCGCGGGCGTGAAGCCCGCGCTTGTTGGTAATTCTAGCGACGGCACAAATCCGCGAACCCGCCATTCAGGATACGCCCGCCAGATCGGCGGAGCCTGCACGCATATATTTACGGCCAGCATCAATGGCTTCTTTCACGGCCTGTTCGAGCGGCAGTTTGGAGCGCACATCCACAAGCTTGATGAGGCTGGGAAGATTGGCGCCCGCAAGTACTTCGATCTTGCCGCGTTCGAGCAGTGTGAGCGCCAGGTTGCACGGCGTGCCGCCGAACATATCGGTCGCGATCACCACACCCTGGCCCAGATCGACTGATTTCGCGGCGGCGGCGATTTCGCGCTGCCGCCGTTCGATATCATCCTCGGGGCCGATGCACACCGCGCGCAGATGCGCCTGTGGCCCGACCATATGCTCCATCGCCGAAATAAATTCCTGGGCCAGACGCCCATGTGTCACGAGAACAATGCCGATCATATCAGAGACTGGTCTTCTTCATGTTGCGAAAGCAAAGCCACACCACAGCCAAACTCGACAAAGGCCAAACCTAACAAGGCCAACCCCATTATGCCCCCCTGGCCCACTCGCGGAAAAGCCCATTTTCAAAGGCCGCGACGGCCAGCGCAACTTTTGCCGGCGCACGCTTTTCAGTTCTGCCCAGCAGCAGCATCGGTGGCCATTTCGCGCGCGAAATCAAGAGCGATGTGGGCGGTTCGTAAACGCCGTGACGCGGCAAGCGCCGTGGCTGTTTCGGCCCCAACCGCACCGCGAGCGCGATTTTTGCGGTGCGCACATAGGGAATTTCCACGATCCCCAAGCCGCGCACTTCCAGAAAACCTGCGATGTTCGCAGGTGCACGCGCGACAATGCGCCCACCGCGCACGAAAAGTTCAACCTGATCATCCGCCACAAGTTTTGCACCCGCAGCCACAAGGTCGAGCGCCAGTGCCGATTTTCCGGCACCGCTGGTGCCCAGAATGAGCACGCCAGCCTTTGGATCTGCCCCAAAGGCTTTGCCTGCGGCGGCCAGGCAGATGCAGCTTGCGTGTACAATCGTCATGCGCGGGTCAAAGGCAGTTCAACCACGAACCGCGCCCCCAACATACGGCCATCCGCGCCATGGCGGTTTTCGGCCCAGATGCGACCGCCAAAACCCGATGCGATCTGGCGGGCGATGGAAAGCCCAAGGCCTGAATTGTTTCCGAACCCGTGCCCGGTCGGGCGTTCGGTATAAAAACGCTCGAAAACGGTTTCGAGATTGTCGGGCGGAATGCCGGGGCCTTCATCATCCACTGTGAACCGCGCGCGCAGGCCGGAGGCCGAGGCGGTGACGGTGACAGTGCCGTTGTCGGCGCTGAACGAGATGGCGTTGTCGATCAGGTTGCGAAAAACCTGGCCCAGCCTTTCGTCGCGGCCAAGCACCACGGCATCGTTCGGCAGGCGCGTTTCCAGCACAATGCGCACGCCGCGCGCAATGTTGGAGAAGCGATAAATTTCCACGATGGTATCGAGCAACCGTTCGATATCGACAGGCTGCGCATGTTCGCGGCTAAGTTCGGCATCCAGGCGCGAGGCATCGGAAATGTCGCTGATCAACCGGTCGATGCGTTTGACATCGTTGCGCACAATCTCCATCAGGCTGGCGCGGTCAGTGTCGTTTTTGGTGCGCGAAAACATTTCGACGGCGCTCTTGAGCGAGGTCAGCGGGTTTTTCAATTCATGCGCCACGTCGGCGGCAAAGCGTTCGATAGCGTCTATCCGATCATAGAGCGCGGCGGTCATGCCTGAAATGCTGGTGGCAAGATCGGAAATTTCGTCTTTGCGCTCGTCCATCAGTGGAATGGTTTCGCGCCCCGTGCGGCCGCGGCGCACCCGGTCTGCCGCATCGGCAAGGCGGCGCACCGGCTGGGCGACGAAGCGGGCGAGATACAGCGACGACAGGATCATCGCCAGCAGACCCACGGCAAACACTTCAAGCAAAGTGGTGCGTTCCTCGCGCAGGATCGCATCGATATCACCACCTTCGGTCGATACCATCAGCACGCCATAGACGGTGCGAAATCGTTCTATCGGCACGGCAACGGAGAGAACGAGCTGGTTCTGATCGTTGACGCGCTCACCGGTGGCAACGTCGCCCGACAGCGCGGACAGGACTTCGGAGTAAACACGGCCATCGATCCCGGCTTCGAAATAAGGCTTGAGCCTTGCAAACGGCCGCACACCCATCACGCCATCGAAAATACGCGTCCACCAGCCTTTGATGCGGTTCCATCTGTCGAGCGGCGGCAGCTCGCGGGTCTCCACGATGTTGCGGGCGAGCAGGTTGCGCGTATCGAGCGACAGGCGGCCATCGGTGGCATAGAGCCGGGCGCGCAACCGGGTTGGCTCAATCAGTTGGCGCAGCAATGGTTCAGCTTCAGCGACTTTGATGTCGCGCGCCCCTTCATTGGTGGTGTATTCGGCCAAGGTCGACGCGACGATCTGGGCCTGTTCGCGCACGCCCTGCAGCCGTTCATCGACAAGGCCGACGCGATTGGCCTGAACGATGACCACACCCGCCACCAGCACCAGCAGCGTGGCCGCGTTGAAGAAAATGATCCGGCGGGTGAGGGCGGACGAACGGGTGCGAAAGCCGCCGCCGCTTTGGCGGCCTGCGCGCGTGGGCAGCCGGTCGCCCAGCCGGGGCAGGGCGCCGGTAAAGTTGGGGCGGTTTGGGCCTTGCTCGCGCGTGACGCTACGCCTCGCGGTAGCGGTAGCCGACGCCATAGAGCGTCTCGATCGCGTCAAAATCATCGTCGACGACTTTGAACTTCTTGCGCAGACGCTTGATGTGGCTGTCGATCGTGCGGTCGTCGACATAGACCTGATCGTCATAGGCCGCATCCATCAGGTTATCGCGGCTTTTCACAAAACCGGGACGCTGGGCGAGGCATTGCAGAATCAGGAATTCCGTAACGGTGAGACGCACTGGCCGGCTATCCCAGGTGCATTCGTGGCGCTGGGGGTCGAGCCCGAGCTTGCCGCGCACCAGGGCTTCTTTCTTGGGTTCGGCATTGGCGCCGCCGCCCTTGTTGGGGTCGGCGCGCCGCAGGATGGCGCGCACCCGTTCGAGCAGCAGCCGCTGGGAGAAGGGCTTGCGGATATAATCGTCCGCGCCCGCGTTGAGCCCCATCAACTCATCGATCTCCTCGTCTTTCGAAGTGAGAAAGATCACGGGCAGGTCGGCGCTCTGGCGCAGGCGGCGCAACAGTTCCAGCCCATCCATGCGGGGCATCTTGATGTCGAGAATCGCCAGGTCGGGCGGCGCCGCGGTGAGCGCCGTCAACGCCGACGCACCGTCCGAATAGGTGCGAACGCTGTAACCTTCCTGTTCCAGCAACATGCTGACGGAGGTGAGGATATTCCTGTCGTCATCGACAAGTGCAATTGTAGACATCGCCCGATCCCAGCCTGAAGAGGCTGCCAATATAGGCCTGTCGTCCGCAATTCAAAGTGTCGGAACTCGGGCGCACCTCTCAGCAGCCACCGGATTAGATAAATTCGACTTTCAAAATCTCGTAAGAGCGGGCGCCGCCAGGGGCCGTCACTTCCACCGTATCGCCCTTGGTCTTGCCGATCAGGGCGCGCGAAATGGGGGAAGAGACCGAAATACGACCGTTCTTCGCGTCCGCTTCGTGGTCGCCCACGATCTGGTATCTGCGTTCCTCATCGGAATCTTCGTCCACCAGCGTTACGGTGGCGCCGAACATCACGGTTTTGCCCGAGAGCTTGGAGATGTCGATGACGTCGGCACGGCCGAGCTTGTCTTCGATCTCAATCACGCGGCCTTCGATGAAGGCCTGGCGCTCCTTGGCGGCGTGATATTCGGCATTTTCCGAAAGGTCACCATGGGCGCGCGCTTCGGCGATCAGCGCGATGATCTCGTGGCGCTCCACGTTTTTCAGCTGATTGATCTCTTCTTCGAGCGCCTTATAGCCGCCCGCGGTCATTGGTATGCGTTCCATGGCCGTCAAATATCCCAATAAGAGGCAAAACCGCTCCCCCCGGCGAGGATCTCCCTCACCGGGCGAGATTTCGGACACTTTGCCTAAAACCCTGTTTTATCTGGACTATTTATTTCGGTCATCCAGACGCACTGCTATAAACAGTAAGACTGGAGGGGGGCAACTTCAAGGGAGCCCGTCCTTAACGCCGCAATTGCCTGTGTAGCAGCGGCAGCGCCCGCCAGGGTTGTGTAATAGGGTACCTTCATCTGAAGCGCGGTCCGCCGGATGGAGAAGGAATCCTCCAGCGCACGGGCGCCTTCGGTGGTGTTGAAGACCAGCTGAACCTCGCCGTTTTTCAGCGCATCGACGATGTGGGGACGGCCTTCCAGAACCTTGTTGATGTCCTTGGCCTCAATGCCTGCGTCGCGCAGCAGCTTGGCGGTGCCGCGTGTGGCGACAATGGTGAAGCCCATCTCCACCAGCCCGCGCGCCGGTTCGAGCACGCCTGCCTTGTCCGCGTCTTTCACCGAAATAAATACCATGCCTGACAAAGGCAGTTTCAGCCCCGCCCCGATCTGGCTTTTGGCGAAGGCGCGGCCAAAGGTTTCGTCCAACCCCATGACTTCGCCGGTGGAGCGCATTTCCGGCCCCAGCACCGTGTCGACACCGGGGAAGCGCCCGAAGGGCAGCACCGCTTCCTTGACCGCAATGTGTTTGGAGGTGGTGCGCTTGAGGTCCAGATCTTTGAGCTTCTCGCCCGCCATGACACGAGCGGCGATGGCGGCGATAGGCAGCCCCACGGCCTTGGCGACAAACGGCACCGTGCGGCTGGCGCGCGGATTGACCTCCAGCACGAAGATCTCCGCGTTCTGCACCGCATATTGAATGTTCATCAAGCCGCGCACTTTCAGCGCCCGGGCCAGCGCCACGGTCTGGCGTTCGATTTCCTTGATGACCTCGGGCTTGAGCGAATGGGGCGGGATCGCGCAGGCGGAATCGCCGGAATGAACGCCCGCTTCTTCGATGTGCTCCATGATCCCGGCAATGAACACCTCGCCGTCATAATCGCAGATGGCATCGACATCGACTTCGATGGCGTGATGCAGGAAGGCATCAATCAGAACCGGATTGTCGCCGGAGATACGGAACAGTTCGCCCGATTGCACATTGGCTTTCAGCGCCGCTTCATCGGGCACCACCACCATGCCGCGGCCACCCAACACATAAGACGGGCGCAGGATCACCGGATAACCGATTTCGCGCGCCGCTTCGATGGCTTCATCCGCCGTCATCGCGGTGGCGTTGCGCGGTTGTTTGAGATCCAGCTCCTGCAACAGAACCTGGAACCGCTTGCGGTCTTCGGCAAGGTCAATGGCATCTGCCGAGGTGCCGAGAATGGGCACGCCTTCTTCGACCAGCGTGTTGGCAAGCTTCAGCGGTGTCTGGCCGCCGAACTGAACGATGACGCCGACCAGCGTGCCCTTGGATTGTTCGATACGCACGATCTCCAGCACATCTTCCGCCGTCAGCGGTTCAAAATAGAGCCGGTCGGAGGTGTCGTAATCGGTCGAGACGGTTTCGGGGTTGCAGTTGACCATGATGGTTTCATAGCCGCGCTCCGACAGCGAGAAGGCGGCATGGCAGCAGCAATAATCGAACTCAATACCTTGCCCGATACGGTTGGGTCCGCCGCCCAGAATGATGATCTTCTTGGCATCGGTCGGGTTGCTTTCACACTCCACCGCGCCCGAAACCGGGTTCTCGTAACTCGCATACATATAGGGCGTCAGCGCCGCAAATTCGGCGGCGCAGGTGTCGATCCGCTTGAAGGCGGGGTGCACATTCAGCCGGTTGCGAAGGCCGCGCACGTCCTTTTCTTTTTTCCCGGCCAGTGTCGCCAGCCGCGCATCGGAAAAGCCCATCATCTTCAGGCTGGCAAGCCCGTGCGCATCGTCCGGAATGCCGTGGGCGATGACTTGCGCTTCCACCGCCAGAATGGCTTCGATTTCTCTTAAGAACCACGGATCATATTTGGTGATCGCCTGGATTTCTTCCATTGCAAAGCCATAGCGCATGGCCTGGGCTGCGATGCGCAAACGATCCGGCGTTGCCCGTGCAAGGGCCGCGCGGATCGCATCGGTGTCGTTCGCAAGTTCAATGTCGTCGAGCCCGGTCAGGCCTGTTTCCAGTGAGCGCAGCGCCTTTTGCAGCGATTCCGCAAAGGTGCGCCCAATCGCCATCGCTTCCCCAACCGATTTCATCGAGGTGGAGAGCAGGGGCTCGGCACCGGGGAATTTTTCAAAGGCGAAACGCGGAATCTTGGTCACCACATAGTCGATGGTCGGCTCGAACGCCGCCGGTGTGACCTTGGTGATGTCGTTCTGCAATTCGTCCAGCGTGTACCCGACCGCAAGCTTCGCCGCGATTTTCGCAATCGGAAAGCCCGTGGCTTTGGAGGCCAGCGCCGAGGAGCGCGAGACCCGTGGATTCATTTCGATCACAATCATGCGGCCGTCCGCAGGATTGACCGCGAACTGCACGTTGGAACCGCCGGTTTCCACCCCGATCTCACGCAATACGGCGATGGAGGCCGAGCGCATGAGTTGATATTCCTTGTCCGTCAGCGTCAGTGCAGGTGCAACCGTGATGGAGTCGCCGGTATGCACGCCCATCGCATCCACATTTTCGATGGAGCAGATGATGATGGCGTTGTCGGCGCGGTCGCGCACGACTTCCATCTCATATTCTTTCCAGCCGAGAACGGATTCTTCGATCAGCACTTCATTGGTGGGCGAGGCTTCGAGCCCGGCTTCCACGATCCCGAAGAATTCTTCCTTGTTATACGCAATGCCGCCGCCGGTGCCGCCAAGGGTGAAGGACGGGCGGATCACGGCGGGCAAGCCCACCATGGCCAGTGCTTCTTTGGCAGCGCCATGGGCTTCAGGGGCAAGGCCCATGATCGGGTTGTTGCGGCTGTCGTAAAGAAAATTTCCGTCTTCGTCTTTTCTGTGGCGCAGTTCGCCTTTCAGCGTGATGCCGCGCGGCACTTCAAGCCCGATCTTGAGCATGGCCTGACGAAACAGTTCGCGGTCTTCGGCCTTGTCGATGGCATCGGCGGACGCGCCGATCAATTCGACATCATATTTTTCCAGCGTGCCGCGTTTGCGCAAGGAGAGCGCGGTGTTGAGCGCGGTTTGCCCGCCCATGGTGGGCAGCAGCGCGAAGACGCGCCCCTCCGGCACATTTTCCTTTTCGCGGGCGATGATCTTTTCGACAAAATCGGGCGTGATGGGTTCGATATAGGTCGCATCCGCCAGACCCGGATCGGTCATGATGGTGGCGGGATTGGAATTGACGAGGACGACGCGATAGCCCTCCGCCCTCAACGCCTTACAGGCCTGCGCCCCGGAATAATCGAATTCGCAAGCCTGGCCGATGACAATGGGGCCAGCGCCCACGATGAGTACGGTATGGATATCTTCTCTACGGGGCATACTTTGTTACCATCACCTCAAAAAAAAGCCCTCGCCAACCGGGAGGGCCCACCATGTCTTGTTTCCTCAACTCCGCCATCCCTTAGCTCCGCCATCTGAGTGTCGTTTCCCGCACCGGATTGGCGAATGGACTACCCGTCGAAACAGACTCGGCCCATGCCTTCTTGAGGCGGTGGTACCACATGGCGGGCATGTCAGCGTCCTGAATTAGCATCAGTCTGGGGGCGAATTTAAGCCCCTCGCGCTGAAGTTCCACAATTCTGCGGTCGTCACCCAGAAAAGTCGGTCCAAGCGCCATAAAGAAGGGTTTTATGAAGCCCAACCAGCCCGGCCAGTAGAAAATCTGGGTCACTTGCGTGGTATCTGCGTCAATTGGCGTGCAGACGGTGAGGCCCACAACATCGATTTGGCGGCCCAAAAAGCTGCCCCGAATGTTCTCGAAGCGGATTCCGGGCAATTCAAAGGTGATTTCGGTGGTCACGTCGCCGCCCAGAAGCCGGTAAGCGGGCTTGGTGGGCTGATGGCGGTGCATCACAAAGCCCCGCTCCAGCGGGCCATAGGGCTTTTCCTTCAGCTTTGCCGCACGTTTCCACCACCAGCGGCCATGGACGTAAGGCGCGTGGGCCGGGTCCATCAGGCCGATCACGGCATGGTCCATGTGGCAGCGAAAGGTCTGGCTTTCGATCCAGCGGGGTTTGGCGTTCGGCACGCCAACGCGCGGCGGCTCAAAGCCTGGTGCGCGGGCTTCCTGGCCGGGGGCAGGCATAAAGACCCAAAGCAGCCCATCGCACTCGCGCACCGCATAGGCCCGCACAGCGATGCGGCTGACGTCCATATCGCTTTGGTCAACCAGAGAGGGGATCAGCGAACACACGCCATCGGCTTGGAAGCGCCAGCCGTGATAGGGGCACTCCACCGTATTTTCGGCAGTCACTTTGCCGGTGGACAGGGGCACGCCGCGATGGGGGCAAATATCGCGCAGGGCAAAGGGTTTGCCATCGCGCATCCGCCCCAGCACCACAGGCTCACCCAGCAGGATCTGCCGCCGCATCTGGCCGGGGGCAAGGCTGGCTGCCAGCGCGGGCATGTACCAAAGGTCGCGCAGGACTGTGGGGGCCAGGTCTGTGCTGGTGGGGGGCGTGGATTCGGCGTTCACGGCGCAGGCTTTGCCTTGGGCCCGAGCGGTGTCAGCAGGCTGTCGAGTGTGGTCATGAGTTGCTGGCCCTTATAGGCAGGCAGCTTATAGGCCCATCCATCGGAGCGCGCATCTATTCTGCGGGCCTCTTTTTCCATCGCAGGGCGGCCGGGGGCGGCCTCTGCCGAAAGCGTGGCCCAATGGTCCGCCCCTTGCGCGATGACGCGAATGGTGACGATCAGCCCGTCAAAGGTGCGGGTGGTGACGCGGCTGGCATTGGCGAAGTCGAAATCCCGCGCGGCACGCAGATCGTCGAAGGTGAAGCCCACGGCAGACACCGCAACGCCGTTGGGCGATTGGGCGTTCAACAATGTGCGGCCCTTGGGCAGTTGGGCGAGGCGGAAATCAGCATCGCTTTTCTTGTTCCGCAAGACCGAAAACGCCGGGCCGCTTGCGGGGATGACATCGACTTCGCGGATTCGCGCGCGGTCCAGGTCCAGCACCAAACGGTTCACCCACTCCGCCGGTTCGACCGCAATCTGCAACGTGCCGCGGGCGAGCCAGCTTTGCGTTGAATCCGGCTTGCGCACGAAAATGCCGGAAAGGCCGCTGGCATCGCCAATATCCTGTGCCTTGCCGGTGATGAGCGAGGCCAGAACATTGCCCTTGTCATCCGACAGGGTGATCAGCACGCCATGGCCGCCGCTCGATGGCGGGTCCAGATCGAGATAGCGCAGCCAGTCCACCCGGGCGGTGCGCGGTTCGAGGCGCTGCAGGGTCGCCATCGCGGTGATGGTTTTGCGCACCTGCTCGAATGATGCGGGGTAATTGTCCCGCTGGGGCAGGGTCCAGCCCTGTTCGGGGTTGAACACCACATCGAATGTGCCGCCCTTTAGTGAGGCGATATGGATTTTCGCAACATCTCGAAGCTGGTGGGCAAGGCCGGGAAACACCGTTTCAGCCATAGGCAC
>DATJDE010000105.1:0-2444 GCA_035497595.1 Rhizomicrobium sp.
GCTTCAGTGTTGCGGTTTGCTTGCTGCCCTTCTGGAGAACGGCGGGAATTTTCTCGCAGGCTACCGGGAAAGGCGCAACGCGAACCATCTCGCCCTCACAGCCAGACCCATTGGGAACGGCGAACACGATGCCTGCCGCTGGCCCCCGGTAATTTTTCGTGGCGTATTGCAAACCGACAACAGCTTCGATGGCATGCTTCTCGGGCGCCTCCTGATCCCACGATGAGGCGACGGTATAGTCCGCACCATTGGTCAAAGCCTGCCCAAGCGCAGGAAACACCGACGAGCACACCTGAACGCCCGCTTTCTTGATGTGCTCGGCGAAGGGCGTATCCGCGCCCTCCTGCGTTTGTGCCGTTTGGTCGACGCCGAAAGCCCGTTCAATGTCCTGATAGCGTATGCCCGCGTAAACGGAGCCAGCAATGACAAGCAGGCCTGCCAGGACGATTCCCACCCGCCGCAGCCACGCGCTTAATTTCGACATACTGACCTCTTGTTATCTGATGGCAGCAAGCGCTGCGGACAGCCCTTTGAGTGGCGCGCGCACGGTGACTGAGCCGCCGCTTCGCAGCGCGTAGGAAACGGTGGGGGTGGTGCTATTTGCAATCTGACGCCGTAAGGTGTCCCCTACCGGCAGCATGGCGACGCAGACTGTTCGGTTGCACCCATCAATGCGCGCCGTGATCGGCTGGCGCTCGCCATCGAACTGCAAGGTTATGAGGCCATCGCTTTTGGCCTGTGCGTCCGCGCGGAGAATCATATACGGCTCGCCGTTTGCCGTGGCGGCGAGCGACCAACTGAAGATCGTCTTTCCCGCACGATCTTCGATGATTTGTGTCACGTTGCAGACCTTCTCCCGCTTCTCGAGATTTTCATCACAGATCAATGTCCAATTCGTGAACGGACGAATGACCCTTTCATAATTTCCCAGTTGGACGCCTTTTGGCACCATCACCTCGGACGGCTTGATCAGATAAGACTGCGCCACCGCGCCTGACGCGGCTATGGCCGGACCGCCTTGGAGAAAGATCACCGCGACCAAGGCCGCGATGCGATGGATGAAAGCTGCGTGTCTGCGCATGGCGGCCTCGGTTCAGGGTGAAGCTGACACCACCGCCGACACCCCAGTGACCGCCAGCGGCCGAACTGGAAAGATCGGCGCGAACGCGACCGCTATCGCTTGTGAAGCCCGCGCCCATGGCGAACGCTCCCTCGCCGCGCCAACTGCCGCCACCGATGGACACGCTCAGCTTGCCCGGATTGCCGTCATAGCGCAGCGACGCAGCCGCAAGCCCGATTGCTGCGGCCTGTCGTGCTTCTGACCGGACGGCTCCGATTTGCTGGTTCAGCACACCGAATTTCTGATCCGTATAGGTAGTGGCCTGGCCGAGCGTGGAGACCGCCACCTGATCTGTATAGCTGTTGGCAGTATCTACCACGGTATCGATTTTCTGGTCGGCGTAGCTTTTGGATTGGACAATAGCGGTATTGACCTGTGCGACGTTCGCGGCGTCGGTCTCGAGCACACCGGCGCCGACATTGGAGAGCACAACCGGCGCGTTCGGATCTCCGCCTTGAAGCGTGATCCTGTTTGCCTTGGTACCGACCGAATTGCGGTCATATTGAACCGCATCTTCGTTCAGCGAAACGACGCTGCCCTGTAGAGTATCGACCGCGTGGTTGGTGGCATAGAGCTGAAACCCGTTGACGGCGTCGGTGCTGCTGGCCGAAAGCCGCCCTGCCGCAACATTTGTGATCGTCCGCTCCGCGCCTTCGCTGCCGACGCTGACGGTGCCGGTTGGGCTGGTTCCGGCAAAATCGTAATGCTCGCCTTTGATGGTGACGCCGGCTGTGCCGATGGCCGCTTGCGTTATTGAACCGGCGCCGAGTGCGACGTCGTTGTCGTTGTTCGCCTGCGCCCCTGCGCCAAGTGCGACCGCGCCCTGACTTGCTGCCATGGCGCCATTACCTGCCGCGAAACTGTTATCGCCCGCAGCGACGCTTTGTGGCCCGATTGCGACGCTATGGGCGCCTGTTGCTTGAGAATCCGCAAGCGAGGAATTGGTATGGAAGTACTTGATTCCGGCGCCGCCGTTCAGCGTGTCGAGCGCGCTGCCGATGCTGGTGAGGTTCTGGTTCACCGCTGCGAAGCTATCGTAGACCGTCGAATAGCTGTTGCCCTGTATCTCGTAGCTGGGGCCGCTGATGGACCCATCTGGGTTGACCATGGCCGTTCCGCCGAGGGCGCCGACAATGTTGCTGTTCACGGCCCTCCCGTTGCCCAGCTCGGATCGCCGAAGGCTACCGCGCCTGCGCCAGACGCCCGATTGCCCGCGCCGATGGCCACCGCCGAACCGTTTGCGTTGCCAGTGGGCAAAAGCAGAGCGGCGTCGTCGTAGATATCAAAATGAGGCTTCGACGATTAGAACGCCGAAACGCATTTC
>DATJDE010000106.1:0-4204 GCA_035497595.1 Rhizomicrobium sp.
AGCAGCAGATAGGAGCCGCCCTGCAGGTCCAGCCCAAGGCTGACGGCGTTGGTGGGAAGCCACGAAGGCACCTTACTGAGGACGCTGTCAGACAAAGCATTGGGAAGCGCAACCAGAATACCGACCAGCAAGATCAAGCCGGTAACGATACGACTCCAAAGGGAAACCTGCAGCATCCTTGCAATCAGTCCTTATCGACGCTTTTGGCGCGAACTTCGCTCAAAGTCGTCTTCAGGACACGGACCTGCACATTCTCGGCGATCTCGACCAGCAGTTCTCCCTCATCCTTGACCTTGGAGACCTTGCCGATGATACCCCCTGCCGTAACAATCGTGTCGCCCCGACGCACATTGTCCACCATCTGGCGATGTTGCTTCAGGCGCTGCTGCTGAGGGCGAATCATCAGGAAATACATGATCGCGAAGATCGCGATGATCGGCACAAACGATGAGAGAAAAGACGGGTCCATAGTGCTATCCGGTAATTTCAGGCGCGGTTCGGCAGCGCGGGCGGACTATAACGGCGGACACTCGCATTGCAACCGCGCCCCCAATCAAGGCTAACCCATGTCCACACATCAAAAATCCGAAGATATCAGCGTCCCGAGCGAGGTTCTGAGCCGCATAGCCGACGCACTGGAGCGCCTTGCGCCGTCTTCAGGGCATTTGGCGGCGCCGCAGGTGGGGGCGGCGTTTGTTTGGGAGCCTTCACAAGGGGGGCTCCTGGCGGTGCCGGAGGTGGCGCATATTCCGCTGGGCCTGCTGAAGGGGGTGGATCAGGCCCGCGATACGCTGCTGGAGAATACACGGCGCTTTGCCAACCGTTTGCCGGCCAACAACACCCTTTTGTGGGGCGCGCGCGGCATGGGCAAGAGTTCGCTGGTCAAGGCGGCCCATGCGGAGGTGAACAAACAGCGTTCGGGTGAGGACCAGCTTGTCCTGGTGGAGATTCACCGGGAGGAGATTGGCACGCTGCCGGGGCTGCTGCGGCTGCTCAAGTCTTCGGCCCGGCAATATCTGCTCTATTGCGATGATCTGTCCTTCGACCGGGACGACACCAGTTACAAATCCCTCAAGGCGGCGCTGGAGGGCGGGCTCGAGGGGCGGCCATCCAATGTGCTGTTTTATGCCACCTCCAACCGGCGGCACCTGATGCCGCGGGACATGATGGAAAATGAGCGTTCCACCGCCATCAACCCGTCGGAGGCGGTGGAGGAGAAAGTCTCACTCTCGGATCGGTTCGGGCTTTGGCTGGGCTTTCATAACTGCGGGCAGGACGAATATCTCGCGATGATCGACGGCTATGCGAAGCATTACGGATTGGCGCTCAAACCGAACGTTTTGCGCGAACGGGCGCTGGCCTGGGCGGCGGGGCGCGGGGGGCGATCTGGGCGGGTGGCCTGGCAGTTTGTGCAGGATCTCGCAGGTGAATTGGGCAAACGGCTCGATTGAAGTTAGCGCGCGGCCACCAGCAGCGGGCGCGGATCGACGGGTTTGGTGTCGTGCCGGATCTCGAAGTGGAGCTGGGGTTCGGTGACGTCGCCGGTTTCGCCGGTATAGGCAATCACCTGCCCTTTGGTGACCTTCTCGCCTTTGTTGACCAGCGTGCGCTCGGCATGGGCATAGGCAGTGACATAGCCGTCCTCATGCTTGATGAGGACGAGATTGCCATAGCCTTTCAACTCATTGCCCGAATAGGTGACGACGCCTGCCGCGGCGGCGTGGATCGGGGCGCCGAGATGGGCAGCGATATTGATGCCGTCATTGCGCTCGCCGGAGGCGGACTTGCCGAACGGTGAGATGATGCGGCCCGACAAGGGCCAGGCGAAACGCGCGAGGCCGGAATCGCGGCTGGTGTCCTGATAGGCGGAGACATCGCGGTCATTGGGCGCGCCGCTGGCGAGGCGATCGATCACGGATTGGGCCTGATCGAGAATGGTGTTGTTGTCATCGGGCGGTGTGTAGGAGGCCAGCGTGATGGCTGGTGCTGTGCGCGTTACTTTGCTGCGCGGTCTGGATTGCGGCACGGAAATGGTGCGGGCGGCATAGGCCGCCCCGGGCGCGCGCGCCGCGCCCGGTACGCGCAAGACCTGGCCTGCATAGATGCGATCCCTGTCGGTGAGATCGTTGGCATCGATCATATCGAGGGCACTGACCTGATAGCGGCGGGCGATCTGGCTGATCGTGTCGCCGCTGCGCACGGTGATGGTGAAATATTTTGCGGTGACAGGGCCGCTGGCGATGGGCGGCTCCGTGTCGAAATGGGAGCAGGCAGAGAGCGCAATTGCCGCGAGCAGAAGCACAGCGGCTTTGCGGCCACGGCCCGCATCACGCTTTTCGCTGTGATCCACCCGCATTCTGCGGCTCCTGCGGCAGGCCCGGAAGCATGGGCACAAACATCACGGGGATCATCTGTTCGCGAATCACTCCCGTTTCAGTCTTAATAATCTTGGTTAAAAGTTGAGAAATACTTTCTGTACCACCCTGTTCCCCCACCGGAATCACCATTTTTCCGCCTATTTTCAACTGTCCCACCAACAGGTCTGGAACTTTGGCCACCGCGGCCGTCACGATGATGCGGTCGAAGGGGGCCTGTGCCTCCCAGCCCTTGTAGCCATCACCAAATCTTGTGGTGATGTTGTCGAGCTTGAGCAGGTTAAAACGCTCCTGCGCTTTTGCGAGCAGGGGGCGGTGGCGTTCGATCGTGTAGACGCGGCGGCACAAGCCGGACAGCACGGCCGATTGGTAGCCTGAGCCTGTGCCGATTTCGAGCACGCGCATCTTTTCATCCAGCTCAAGGGCCGCTGTCATATAAGCGACGACGTAAGGCTGACTGATGGTCTGGCCGCAAGGGATAGGCAGTGCCGTGTTTTCATAGGCGCTGCGTTCAAACAGATCTTCGACAAAGAGATCGCGCGGGATCTTCTCGATCGCTGCGAGAACGCGGGCATCGCTGATGCCCTGTTCGCGCAGCGTTTGGATGAGCGGGCCTGCGCGTTCCTGGGTCACGCCTGTGAATCCGACGTAAATGCTGCGCGCATGCCTTCCAGCACACGATGTTCGGTGAGGTTGAGATGCAACGGCGTGATGGCGATGCGCCCTTCATAGATCGCATGCAGATCGGTGCCTTGCCGCGGGTTGGAGCGCACACGGCGAAAGCCGATCCAGAAATAGGCAATGCCGCGCATGTCGACACGGCTGTCGATGACCGCGGTTTGCAGATCGCGTTTGCCTTGGGCCACGATTTCAACGCCTGCGATATTTTCTGGTTCGCGATCCGGGAAGTTGACGTTCATCAGCACCTCCGGCGGCCAGCCCGATTTCAGCAGGCGGCGCACGATGTTTGCGCCATGGGCCTGCGCGCATTGCCAGCGCACGGCATGCCCTTCCTCAAAACCATAGGCCTGGCTGAGCGCGATGGACGGGATGCCGAGCGCGGTGCCTTCCATCGCGCCGGCGATGGTGCCCGAATAGGTGACATCTTCGGCAAGATTGGCGCCGCGATTGACGCCGGACAACACAAGATCAGGCTTGCCGTCCCCCATCAGTTGGGCAACCGCCATCATCACGCAATCGGTGGGCGTGCCGCTGATGGCGTAGCGTTTGGGGGCGATCTCCCGCAGGCGCAAAGGCTGGGACAGGGTGAGCGAATGGGAGGCGCCGGACTGTTCGGTTTCAGGCGCGACCACCCACACATCATCGGTGAGATCGCGCGCGATTTTTTCGGCGACGGCAAGACCGGGGGCGTGGATGCCGTCGTCATTGGTTACGAGGATACGCATAGGAAACTCCGATACTTCATGGGCCGATTTTTGTTTGACCGGCCATATAGGGACGCAAGGCGTCGGGGATGGCGATGGTGCCATCGTCGTTCTGATAGTTTTCCATCACAGCAATCAGGGTACGGCCCACTGCGAGGCCCGAACCGTTGAGGGTATGGACGAAGCGGGTGCCTTTGCCATCTTTCGCGCGGCTGCGGGTATTCATGCGACGGGCCTGGAAATCTCCGCAATTGGAGCAGGAGGAGATTTCGCGGTAGCGGTTCTGGCCCGGCAGCCAGACTTCGATGTCATAGGTTTTCACCGCAGAGAATCCCATATCGCCGCTGCACAGGGTCATCACACGATGCGGCAGGTTGAGGCGCTTTAAGACCTCTTGCGCGCAATCGGTCATGCGTTCGTGTTCACTGACCGAGTGTTCGGGCG
>DATJDE010000107.1:0-2403 GCA_035497595.1 Rhizomicrobium sp.
CGCGATATAGGGTTTGGGGAAATGTTTGATGGCTGCGTTCAGACGATATTCGTCGCGATAAAAATCCAGCGCATAAGGCGTTCCCGCCCTGCCGGAATCGTACAGCGCACGGATATCGCCCCCTGCGCAAAACGCCCGCTCCCCCGCGCCCCGGATGACCACGCAAGCAATGCCACCATCTCTGGCCCAGGCCGAAAGCTGCGCCTTCATGTCCAGACACATGGCATGCGTCAGCGCGTTCAACGCTTTGGGCCGGTTGAGCGTGATCAGCCCAATCGCACCGCGCTGTTCAAACAGAATTTCTGCTTCGTCGTTCATGCTGGCCTACTATTGCCGGAACATTTCGCGCGCCACGATCACGCGCATGATCTCGTTGGTGCCTTCAAGAATCTGGTGAACCCGCAGATCGCGCACATGGCGTTCCGCCGGGAAATCTTTCAGATAGCCGTAACCGCCATGCAGTTGCAGCGCATCATTGGCGATTTTCGAGCCCGCATCGCTCGCAAAGCGTTTCGCCATCGCACACAGCATCGTGGCACGCGGATCACGCCGGTCCAGCGCTGCCGCCGCGTTGCGGATCATCAGGCGGGAGGCTTCCAGATCGGTCGCCATATCCGCCAGCTTGAACTGCGAGGCCTGAAACTCTGCAATCGGTTTGCCGAATTGTTTGCGGTCTTTGGTGTAGGCGATGGCCTCCTCCAGCGCCGCGCGCGCCGTGCCCACCGAACAGGCGCCGATATTGATGCGCCCGCCATCCAGCCCCATCATCGCGATGCGGAACCCTTCGCCTTCCGCGCCGATCAAATTGGCCACCGGCACACGGCAATCTTCAAAAATGACCTGCGCCGTGGGCTGACTGTTCCACCCCATCTTGCGTTCCTTCTTGCCAAAGGACAGGCCGGGCGTGCCCTTTTCAACCACCAGGCACGAAATGCCCTTTGGCCCATCTGCGCCCGTGCGCACCATGCAGGCGTAAATATCCGATACGCCCGCGCCGGAAATGAACGCCTTGCTGCCATTCAGAATGTAATGATCGCCATCGCGCACCGCGCGTGTTTTCAAATTCCCCGCATCAGATCCCGCTCCGGGTTCGGTCAGGCAATAGCTGGCGATTTTTTCCATCGAAACGAGGCTGGGCAGAAAGCGCTCTCGCTGCTGCGCATTGCCGAACCGGTCAATCATCCACGATGCCATGTTGTGAATGGAGAGATAGGCCGCCGTCGAGGTGCAGCCCGCCGACAGTTCCTCAAAAATGATTGCGGCATCCAGACGCGACATTTCGGACCCGCCGACATCGCTTTGCACATAGATTCCGGCAAAGCCCAGGGTTGCGGCCTCGCGCAAAACATCCACCGGGAAGATTTCCTTCTCGTCCCATTCTGCCGCATGTGGCGCCAGTTTTTCGCGCGCAAAACGCCGGGCCGCGTCTTCGACCGCCCGCTGGTCTTCATTCAGTTCAAAGTCCATGTGCCATTCACCCCGGTTCCTCCTGATTGGCTGAGCATCTCTTGCCAGCAACCGTCATGCAATCCACCATTTCAGACACCTGGATTGACAATAGCCCCCCAGCGTTTCATGGAACGAATATGGAGCATACAGCCAGTTTCCCCGCCATCCGGATGCGCCGCCTGCGCCGGCACGGATGGTCGCGCCAGCTCGTGGCCGAACACACCCTGTCCGCCGCCGATTTTATCTGGCCGATCTTCGTTGTGGATGGCGAAAACCGCCGCGAGGCTGTGCCCTCAATGCCGGGTGTGGAACGTCTGTCGGTCGATCTGGCTGCGGCGGCCGCCGCCGAAGCCGCGGACCTTGGAATTCCGGTTGTCGCCCTCTTCCCCTATACCGATCCGGGCCTCAAAACGCCGGACGGAAAAGAGGCGCTCAACCCAAACAACATTGTCTGCCGCGCCGTGCGGGCCATCAAAAAAGCCGCGCCAAATGTCGGCGTGCTCTGCGATGTCGCGCTAGACCCCTATACCAGCCACGGCCATGACGGCCTGCTGGATGCGCAGAGCGAACACATTCTCAACGACGCAACGCTCGACATTCTGGTGCAACAAGCCCTCGTCCAGGCCGAAGCGGGCTGCGATATCATCGCGCCCTCCGACATGATGGATGGCCGGGTCGGCGCTATTCGCAATGCGCTCGAAAAACAGGGCTTCAACGATACGCTGATCATGGCCTATGCCGCCAAATATGCGAGCGCGTTTTACGGCCCGTTCCGCGATGCGGTGGGCTCGGCGGCCACGCTCGGCAAGGGCTCCAAACACACCTACCAGATGGACGTCGGCAATTCCGACGAAGCCCTGCGCGAGGTGCAACTCGATCTCGAAGAAGGCGCCGATGCGGTGATGGTGAAACCTGGGCTGCCGTACCTCGACATCGTGCGGCGTGTGAAGGACC
>DATJDE010000108.1:0-16054 GCA_035497595.1 Rhizomicrobium sp.
CTTCATGGTCCAGCCAGTCCGCATTTCCCCGTCCATTCTGTCGGCGGATTTCGCCCGTCTCGGCGCCGAAGTCGAGGCGATCGACAAGGCTGGCGCCGACTTCATTCACATCGATGTGATGGATGGACACTTTGTGCCCAATCTCACCATCGGCCCCATGGTGGTGAAAGCCCTGCGCCCGCACACCACCAAGACCTTCGACGTGCATCTGATGATTTCTCCGGTCGATCCGTTTATCGAGGCGTTTGTCGATGCCGGGGCCGACATCATCACCGTGCATCCCGAAGCCGGGCCGCATGTCCATCGCACGCTTCAGCACATCCGCTCGTTTGGCAAAAAAGCGGGCGTGGTGCTGAACCCCGGCACCCCGGTCGATGCGCTGGATAATCTGATGGATCTGGCAGACCTCATTCTCATCATGTCGGTCAATCCGGGTTTTGGCGGCCAGAGCTTCATCGAAAGTCAGCTCAAGAAGATCGAAGCCGCACGGCAGAAGATCACCCAATCGGGCCGCGATATTCTGCTGGAAGTCGATGGCGGCATCACGCCCGAAACCGCCAAACGCGCCATCGCCGCGGGCGCCGATGTGCTGGTTGCGGGGACTGCGGTTTTCAAGGGCGGAAACTACGCTGCAAACATCGCCGCTTTGCGGGGGTAGGCCATGACAGGCAAACGCCCCCCACCGCGTTTGTCCGCACCTCTGGTCGGCGAGATGCTGCGTGCGCAAAGCTGGCGCCTGCTGCGGCCCCTTCGCGAACTGGTGCGCGGCAATTTTCTCTATCGCTGGGTCGTGTGTAATGGTGGCCCACCGCCCGAGCGGATGCTCTATCACCCGTTCGATCCCACACCCCGCAAGCTGGAAGATGCAGAATCCCTGTTGCGCGGCCGCTTTCGCTTTGAAGGCGGTGTGGTCGATATTCGCGACGGCAGTATTTTCGAGCATGTGCCGCCATCGCCCGAATGGGCGCACGCGCTGCGCAGTTTCGCTTTTCTGCCGCCGCTGTCTTTCGCGGGCGGAGACGCAGCCACAACGCTGGCCAAAAACCTGATGGTGCAATGGATCCGGCGCAATCCGGCCTATTGCGAGCCGGACTGGCTGCCGCAGATCATGGCCCGCCGCTTGCTCAACATCTTCGCCCATGGCCGCGCCGCGTTCGACTCCGATCCAGACTTTCGCAAGAAACTGTTCGCCTCCATCCGCCAGCAGGCGCGTATCCTGGCGCGCACCGCGCAGGAAGCGCCGGACGGGTTGCCCCGCTTTGAAGCGGTGGCGGTTGCGGCGCTGGCCGCGCTTTGCCTGCCCGACAAGCCCAAACAGATCGAACACACACTTGCCCGCCTGGAAGCCGAAATCGCGCGCCAGATTTTCGCCGATGGCGGCCATGCCAGCCGCTCCCCCGAAGCGCTGCTAGATTGCTATCGCCACCTGACACAGGTGATGGATGCGCTCAGCGCCGCGCGGCGTGACATTCCGCAGGCCTTACGCAGCGCGCATGATCGCATGGCGCCGATGATCCGCTTCTTCCGCCATGGCGATGGCGGGCTCGCACTGTTTCACGGCAGCGGGGAAGGCGATGCCCGCACCATTTCGGCATTGCTCGCGCGCGATGAAGTGCGCGGCCAACCGCACGCCCATGCGCCCCATTCCGGTTTCCAGCGCATCGTCAGCGGCCAAACCTATATCGTGATGGATTGCGGCGGCGCGCCCGATGGCGCTTTCGCCGCCACCGCCCATGCTTCCACGCTGGCGTTTGAAATGTCGTCGGCGGCCCAACGTATCGTGGTCAATTGCGGCGCCGCGCCGGGACAAAAAGCCTGGCGCGATGTGCTGCGCGCCACTGCCGCCCATTCCACCGTCACGCTGGCCGATCTGTCGACCGCCTTCCTCATCCAGTCCGAGCTTGCGCGCAGGCTGATCGGCCCGCGCCTGCTGGATGGCCCGCAAAAGATCGACACTAACCGTATGCAGACGCCGCAGGGGTGGTCCATCACCGGCAGCCACGATGCCTATGTGCCGCAATTCGGCTTTGCCATCGAGCGGATGCTGTCACTCTCCCCACAAGGCATGGTGCTCACCGGCCGCGACCGGCTGACCCCGGTGGCAAAGGGCAGGCGCGGCAGCCTGCCTTTCGCCATCCGCTTTCACATCCACCCCGATGTGCGCGTGTCCCATTCGCAGGGCGGCGGAATCCTTTTCAAACTGGCCAATGGCGAAGGCTGGCGGTTCCGCGCCAGTAGCCAGGTTTCGGTCGAGGAAAGCGTTTATCTTGGCACCGGACAGGTGCGCAAAGCCGAACAACTCGTTTTGACCGGCACTGTGCGCGACGTCGAAGTTCAGGTGGACTGGCTGTTCGAGCAAATCTGAGCGCGCGTGATAGCGATGAGGCGCGCAACCGAAGTTCCCGCCGGACGTTTCCTTTTGCGATAACGGGAGGCAGCCATACCACCAACCCTTTCAAAGACCTGGGGCGCGTTTCAACACGGAGCCGCAGGTTTTGCCGATAGCCTGACAACATCGGATGTGCTGCTCCAGCTTGCCATCGTGGTGGTGACCGGCGGCCTTGCCTATCTCGCCGCGCGCGCCGTTCGCCCGGCACTGACCGGCGCGGTGGAAGGCTCCGCCAACGCCGTCTGGGCGCAAAGGCTGGCGCACATCGCCGACAGGCTTTCCTTCGCCGTGCTGTGGTTGCTGCTGCTTGTAGCGTCGCAAGCGATTTCCTATTTCACGGGCGCTGACTTCGGCTGGGTCCACGCAGCCATCAGCCTCGTTCTGGCATGGATCGTTATCCGTCTTCTGTCGGAAGCGGTGACCCGCTCTTTCTGGTCCAATGCCATTGCATTGATCGTTTGGGCTATCGCCGCCTTAAGCATCCTCGATCTGCTCGATCCGTTGATGCAGCATCTCGATGCCTCCGCCGTAACCTTGGGCGGTTTGCGCATCAGCGCGCTGACGGTGCTGAGCGCGCTGCTCATCCTGGCCGCTTTGTTGTGGCTGACGACGGTCTTCTCCAGCTTTCTCGAACGGCGCATCGCGCAGGCCCATGCGCTCACACCCACGCTGCAAGTGTTGCTGATACAGGTGTTGCGCGTGCTGTTGCCCATTATCGCGGTGGTGGTTGCGCTGATGCTTGTCGGCGTCGATCTCACAGCCTTTGCGGTGTTTTCCGGCGCCATCGGCATTGGCATCGGCCTTGGCCTGCAACGTACGGCGGCAAACTTTGTCGGCGGGCTGTCGCTCATCATCGGCCAGTCGATTAAACCGGGCGATGTCATTGCCTATGGCGGTGGCTATGGCTGGGTCACGGATATGGGCGCGCGCTACGTCACTTTACGCACCCGCGATGACATCACTCATCTCATCCCGAACGACTTTTTCATCACCAATGGCGTTGAGAACTGGTCGCAAATTCAGGGGCAGGTGCGTCTGCATATCCGCCTCGGCATCACCTATGAGTCGGACGTCCCCAAATCCATCGCGTTGTGTCTGGAAGTGATGTCGGCGCAGCCGCGCGTGTTGACAGCGCCCGCGCCGGTTTGCCTTGTCAAAGCGTTCACGCCAGACGCGATCGAGCTGGATCTGCGACTCTGGATCAACGATCCCAAGGCCGGGGTTTCCAACATAAAAAGCGCCGTGATGCTGGAAATCCTGCGCCGCTTTGGCGAAAACGGTATCGCTTTTGCCGCCCCGCGCCGCACAATCCACCTCTCATCGCCCCCTGCGCCCGCGTAAGCGGTTGCGCTTTCGCGCGGCTTTGCTATGTCAATCCCAGCAAATCCGGGGAAAAAGATGGCTCAACTTACCCTGCCAAAGAACAGCACCGTCAAAAAAGGCAAGGTTTGGGATGCACCCAAATCCGCCAACGGCAAAAAACAAAAGCGCACCAAGGAATTCCGCGTCTATCGCTACGACCCCGACAAGGGCGGCAACCCGACGATGGACGTTTATACCGTCGATCTCGAAAGCTGCGGCCCCATGGTTCTGGATGCGCTGGTCAAGATCAAGAACGAGATCGATCCCACGCTGACCTTCCGCCGCTCCTGCCGCGAAGGCGTGTGCGGCTCCTGCGCCATGAACATCGCCGGCGGCAACACGCTGGCCTGCACCAAGGCGATTTCCGATGTGTCGGGCGCGATCAGCATCTACCCGCTGCCGCATCAGCCGGTGGTGAAAGATCTGGTGCCGGACCTGACGAACTTCTACGCCCAGCACGCCTCCATCCAGCCCTATCTGCAAACCAAGACGCCCGCACCCGAGCGCGAATGGAAGCAGAGCCCGGCAGACCGCGCCAAACTGGATGGTCTGTATGAATGCATCATGTGCGCCTGCTGCTCGACCGCATGCCCGAGCTACTGGTGGAATTCGGATCGCTTTCTCGGTCCTGCCGCGCTGCTGAATTCGGCCCGTTGGCTGCTGGACAGCCGCGATGAAGCGACCGCCGAACGGCTCGACCATCTGGAAGATCCGTTCCGGCTCTATCGCTGCCACACGATCATGAACTGCGCCAACACCTGCCCGAAGGGTCTGAACCCTGCGGAGGCGATTGCCGGAATCAAGCAGATGATGGTGAAGCGGTCGGTTTGATTCGCCCGCAAATACCCACGGCGCCAGATGTGCCGTGGTTGGGGCAGGGCGAGGCTTAAGCCGCCGCCCGCGCGCCCGCCAAAAGGCCAGCACGCACTTTCAGCATCCGCCAGACCAAGGTGCTTGCCACCTTCGCCATCCGCCCCTGCGGATCGGCGCCTACGGCCTTGGCGATCATTTGTACCAATTTGCGAATGTGGTTCGGCTGGTAGATCACCAGTGCCTTGGCGGCTGACTGCCGGGCAAAGACCGCCCGTTGATAGGGCACGTCAGGGGAGATGTTGGCAGAGTAATAGGCATAGGCGAGTTCATCGTCATCGGATTCATTGACCCGGGTCACCGCCACCATCAGCTTGCGCCAGAACGGCAGGTCAGGTTCATCCTGTCTGTGAAGAATCTCGTAGAACAGCTTGTAATGCCTGAATTCATCAGCAGCGACCCGCCCGGCAATTTCCTTCAGCACGGGCTCCTCTGTCGCGTCTTTCATGGCCGAATAATAGGACGAGGTGCCCGATTCCACGACACAACGTGCCACCATTTCACCCCGGCGTGAGCCGCGCACCGAACCGCCTTCGCCCGCAAAATGGGGCGGCTTGTACCCTTTTTGGAAGCGCGCCACCGCGGCTTTGAAGTTGAAGGCCGGATCGGCCAGCTCGCACCAGCGGCCCAGCGCCTGGCCGTGCTGCACCTCTTCCTGCCCCCATTGCCAGATGTCGCTCAGGGTCCGCTGGTCGGTATCTTTGAAAACGCGGGAGAGATAGGCCACGTAATCCAGCGCGTTGACCTCCACCAGCGCGGCAGCTTTCACCGCCGCCAATAGATCAAGGTTCACCGCTGTCGGATCGAAGCGGTTCCATTGAATGTCATCGAGCGTCCAGCCCGCAGAGTAGACGGTTCCCGCCGCCATGTGTCCTGACCCCTTCAGGTCCAATTTCGATGCGTTCTATACCAAACGCCTCAGGGCGCCGGAACCCTTTCTTGAGTGTGGATTCCATCATTGCGCCAGTTCTGGTAAAAGAGTTCCAACGGGGCGATGCATGGAACGCATGCTCAGCGCGGCAAGGGTGCGCAAGCTTGATCGTGTGGCGGTCGGCTATCTCGTGGCCGCGTGGGTGGTTGTGCAGGCCGGTTCCATTGCGCTGCCGGCCTTTGAGGCCCCCGCCTGGACCATCCGCCTGCTGATCGCCGCCGCAGTGGTGGGCTTGCCGCTCACTTTGCTGGTGGCCTGGTTCTGGCGCCCACCGGGGCAGACCAGCACAGAGCAGGACAATGCGCCGCGCCCGCTCTGGGGCCGAATGGAGTGGCTGCTGATCGGGCTTCTGGCCTTTGTGTTGATCACCGGCGCGCTGGAATTTGCCTTCCTGTTCCATCCACCCAAATCCGCGGTGGCAGATAACAGGCAGCTGCATCAAGCCTCCATCGCGGTGCTGCCCTTCGCCAATCTCTCCGGCGATCCGGCGCGGCGTTACTTCAGTGATGGCATTGCCGATCAGCTCATCACCGAACTTTCAAAAACGCCAGCCTTGCAGGTGGCCTCGCGCACCTCGTCCTTTGCGGTGGCGCGGCAGAACCTCGATGTGAAGGCGCTGGGCAAAACCCTCAACGTCAAAACCGTGCTGGAAGGCAGCGTGCGCGAAGTGGGCAGCCGCGTGCGCATTTCGGCCCAGCTTGTGAGTGCGCTGGATGGTTTTGAAGTCTGGTCGCACAGCTATGATCGCGAGATGACCGACATCCTGGCCCTGCAGGATGAAATTGCCCGCGCCATCACCCACGCGCTGACCGAAAGGCTGGTCGGAAAACCGCTGAAAAAAGCGGCCCATCCGCCCCCGCGCCCCATCGCGCCCGAAGCCTATCGTGATTATCTTCAAGCGCGTTTTTTCTTCGCCCAGCGCAGTGCGCAAAGTATCACGCGCGCCATCGGCCTGCTGCAAAAGGCAACTGCGCTTGCGCCAGAGTATGCCGATGCGCAGGCCGCGCTCGCCGATGCGCACGCCACCATGGCGTTCAATTTTGACGACCGCAGCCACGTCGCGCCTGCACAGCTTGCGATAAGAAAAGCGCTCGCGCTCGATCCCAACAACATCTCGGCTCTTGCGGCCCATTCCACCCTCAGCATCTTTTTGTGGAAGTGGATGGATGCCGCAGCAGACATTCGCAAGATGCAACGCCTTGGCCCCAACACCTCGCAGGTCTGGCACAATACCTCGATCTTCTTCGCCTATATGGGGCTGCCCGAGTTGACCGTTGCGGCCGCCAGGCGCGCCGCCGATATGGACCCGCTCAGTTTCATCGATCGCTCCAATCTCGCGAATTATGCGCTGGCACAAGGCGATGTCGAAAAGACGATTGCTTATGCCCATGAAGCCGCGGCCCTTCAGCCGGGCGCGGTCGCATCGCTGGTGTTGCTGTGCGAGGCTTATGCGGCGGCCAAAAAATTCGACACAGCCAAGCGCCTGTTGATGCAGATCACCACGCTGACAGCGGGCGATCCACAGGTGGGTGATCGCGCGGCCTGCGAATTCTGGATCGCCAGCTATGCGGGAAAAAAGGATGTTGCGCGCGGTATCGTTGACGGCATTGTGCCCGGCTTTCCGCAGAACGCGGTTCCGGCAAGTGACATCAGCACGGGTTACCGGTTCATCGGTGCCGATGACGAGGCCTTGAAATGGTATGTCCGGGCCATCGACCGGCATGAGATGAATATATTGCCGATGCCATATTTCGCCAAAGGGCCTGCGCGCGTGTTCACTACGCCCGCATGGATCAACGTCCGCAAACGTCCCGCTATTGTCGATTGGGAACAGGCGCGCAGCAAAATCATGGCCGAGTTCATGCCGCAACGCCAAGGCGCCTGACCAGACACAGACGTTGCCGTTTGCACCCCGCTTATGTCAAATTTATTGACAAACCGGCGCACGCGCGGGGCAGGGAGCATGATGACAATGCAAACGAAAAAAACCTTCGATCTCATTGTGCTCGGTTCAGGCGGCGCTGGGCTGACAACAGCTTCAGTGGCGGCGTGCGAAGGCTTGCGCGTGTTGTTGCTTGAAAAGAGCGATGTGCTGGGCGGAACCACCGCCTTTTCAGGCGGCGCGCCGTGGGTTCCGGGAAACCCGTTGATGGATCGCGCACCGGGCGATGATGATCGCTCGTCCGCCGAAACTTATTTACGCGCGGTGTTGGGCAACCGTTTCGATGAAGAGCGTTGCACCGCCTATCTCGATGCCGCGCCAAAAATGCTGGCCTATCTGCAATCCAAACTCGGCGTCGGCTTTGTGCGCAGCGCTTTGCCGGATTACTGCCCCGAACTTGACAGCGCTCGCGTCAGCCGCACCGTCGGCAGCCCCGAATATGATGCGCGCCACATGAAACCGGACCTGCTGGCCAAAATTCGCCCGCAGATGCCGCAATTCACTTTGTTCGGTGGCATGCAGGTCACCACCACGGACGTTCCGCATTTGCGCAACATGTTCCGCTTTCCAAAATCCTTTGCGTACAGCGTGCGCATATTCCTGCGCTATGTCACCGACCGTCTGATCCATGGCCGCACAACGCGGCTGCTGAATGGCCGCGCGCTGGTGGCCCGCCTGCTCGAAGCGGCAACAACGCAAGGCGTCGAAATCTGGACAGGCGCGGTGACGCGCGAACTGATTGTGGAGTCCGGCGCCGTCACCGGCGTCGTTGTCGATCATCTGGGCGAAACCATGCGCGTCACCGCGCGAAAGGGTGTCGTGCTGGCAACCGGCGGCTACGGCGCCAACGCCGCCATGCGCGAACAATATAATCCATTGGCGCGCGCGGGCTGGAGCGTGCAGGCCGACACCTGCACCGGGGATGGCATCCAGCTCGGCACGGCAGCGGGCGGCCACATGCTGACCGACAATCTGTTGAACGCGCTCGGCACGCCGGTCTCTGCGCATCGCGATGCAAATGGCAAGCTGACCGTCTTTCCCCATTTTGCCTATGACCGGCATTTACCGGGCTCTATCGTGGTGGGGCCGGATGGGCGGCGCTTTGTGAATGAAGCGCGCGACTATCAAAAATTCATCGCCGCCATGCACGCAAACAATTTTGACCGTGTGTGGCTGATCGCGGATGCCGACTTTCTCAAACGCTATGGCATGGGCCTTCAACGTCCGTTTCCTTTTCCGGCAGGGCGCTATGTGCGCGATGGCTATCTCATACGCGGCGATACGGTTGGCGAACTTGCAACCTCCCTTGGCATCGATCCCGATGTCTTCATCGCAACGGTTGCGCGCTTCAACAGCACCGCGCGCGAAGGCCGCGACCCCGAATTCCAACGCGGGGAAGATGCCTATTCCCGCGTCATGGGCGATGCCACGCACACGCCAAGCCCGAACCTCGCACCGCTCGATCAGCCGCCTTATTACGCACTGGAATTACGCCCCGGCGAACTCAGCACCTTTGCCGGGCTGGAAACTGATCGTGATGCGCGCGTGCTGAACGGGCAGGGGCAGCCGATCACCGGCCTCTATGCTGTCGGGCTCGACATGAACCCGGTTGCGCGCGGCGCCTATCCCTCTGGCGGATTCGGCCTGGGGCCGGGGTTGAGCTTTGGTTTTCGCGCAGCACTTCACGCCGCCGGAAAGCCTGTTGGCTGACCGGCGCGTGAAGCTGCGTATTATGTAAAACTTAAAGCGCGGCGCGAAGCTGCGTCAGCGCATCGAGCGTGGCGACAAGGCGCGTGCGCGCCTGATCGGATTTGACCTGCAACAGGTCTTCCTTCGCATTGGAGATGCGCTCGTCGACATCGGCGGCATTCACATCAGCCACCGCAAACGCTTCTTCGGCAAGCACGGTCAGTTTGCCGGGATTGATTTCGGCAAATCCGCCCAGCACGAAAAAGCGCTGGTCGCCGCCTGTGCCGCCCTGCATCGCGATCACGCCGGGGCGCAAGGTGGTGATGAGCGGTTCATGGCCCGCCAGCACGCCGAGGTCGCCCTCGGTGCCGGGCAGGGTCACCATGTCGGCGTCTTCCGAAAGAAGAAGCCGCTCTGGCGAAACGAGGTCGAAGGAAATTTTCTCGGCCATGAATTATGCCGCTTCCGCCGCAAGCTTCTGTGCCTTGGCAACCGCTTCTTCGATCGCGCCCACCATGTAGAACGCCTGTTCCGGCAGATGGTCGTATTCGCCGTCCACAATGGCTTTGAAGCTGCGGATTGTATCGGCCAGATCCACAAACTTGCCCGGTGTGTTGGTGAACTGTTCGGCCACGAAGAACGGCTGGCTGAAGAAGCGGCTGATCTTGCGCGCGCGCGCGACGGTCAGCTTGTCGTCTTCGGAAAGCTCGTCCATGCCCAGAATGGCGATGATGTCTTTCAGGGACTTATAAGCCTGCAACACTTCCTGCACTCGGCGGGCGACGGTGTAGTGCTCCTCGCCAATGATCTGCGGATCCAGAATACGCGATGTGGAGTCGAGCGGATCGATGGCCGGGAAAATGCCTTGCGAGGCGATGTCACGGCTCAGGTTCGTGGTCGCATCAAGATGGGCGAACGATGTAGCAGGCGCCGGATCGGTCAAGTCGTCGGCCGGAACATAGATGGCCTGGATCGAGGTGATCGACCCCTTGTTGGTGGAGGTGATGCGCTCCTGCAAATTGCCCATTTCGGTCGCCAGCGTCGGCTGATAACCCACGGCCGAAGGAATACGGCCCAGCAGCGCCGACACTTCGGAACCGGCCTGTGTGAAGCGGAAAATGTTGTCGATGAACAGCAACACGTCCTTGCCTTCGGTATCGCGGAAATACTCCGCAACCGACAGACCGGTGAGCGCCACGCGCGCGCGTGCACCCGGCGGCTCGTTCATCTGGCCATAAACGAGGGCGCACTTGCTGCCTTCGGTCGAGCCGTTCTTCTTCGGGTCCACGTTCACGTTGGACTCGATCATTTCATGATAAAGATCGTTGCCTTCGCGCGTGCGTTCGCCGACGCCCGCGAGCACCGCGTAGCCGCCATACGCCTTGGCGATGTTGTTGATCAGTTCCTGCATGGTCACGGTCTTGCCGACGCCCGCGCCGCCGAACAGGCCGATCTTGCCGCCCTTGGTATAGGGGCAGAGCAGGTCGATCACCTTAATGCCGGTGACGAGAATTTCGGTTGTTCCGGCCTGTTCCGCAAAAGTCGGTGCTTCGCGGTGAATGCTGGCCATATGGGTCTGGGCAATCGGGCCGGCTTCGTCAATCGGCTCGCCAATCACGTTCATGATGCGCCCGAGCGTTGCCGGGCCAACCGGCACGCGGATCGGCGCGCCTGTGTCACGCACTTCCTGACCGCGCACCAGGCCTTCGGTGGTGTCCATCGCGATGGCACGCACCGAGTTTTCGCCCAGATGCTGCGCCACTTCGAACACCAGCCGAATTTCCTTGCCCGTGCGGGCATCGGTGTTCTTGGTTTCCAGCGCGTTCAAAATCGCGGGCAGGGCGCCATCGAATTCCACGTCGACAACGGCGCCGATCACCTGGGTGAGGCGGCCTTTGGAACCAGTTTGGGTCTGAGCGGTCATGACTGTCTCTTTCTCGTATTAGACGGCTGCGGCGCCGGAGATGATTTCAATCAGCTCCTTGGTGATCTGCGCCTGGCGGGTGCGGTTCATTTGAATGGTAAGGGCATTGATGAGGTCGCCCGCATTGCGGGTGGCGTTGTCCATCGCGGCCATTTGGGCGGCAAAGAACCCGGCCTGATTTTCCAAAATCGCGGTCAACAACTGCACGGAGATGTTCTGCGGCAGCAGCGTCGCCAGAATTTCGCTCTCTTCGGGCTCGTAATTGTAGAACGCAGCCTCCGCCTCCGGCTCACCGGCTTCAAGCACAGCAGGGATCAACTGCTGCACAGTCGGCACCTGGGTGACGACAGATTGGAAGCGGCTGTAGATCAACGTCACCACGTCAATCTCATCAGCGTTGAACATGTCGAGCACTTTTGCGGCAATCGGCTTCACCAGTGCAAAGCCCGGCGCTTTCAAGCCCACTTCGTAGCTGGCGATATAACGCTCACCATAGACCCGGCGAAGCTGATCGCGCCCCTTGCGGCCAATGGTGATGATCTTCACATCTTTGCCATCGGCCAGCAGCGACACGATCTTTTCGCGCGCGGCCCGAACAATGCCGGAGTTGAAACCACCGGCCAAACCGCGATCCGACGTCGCCACGATCACCAGATGACGTTGATCGGAGCCCGTGCCCGCCAGAAGGCGCGGCGCAGACGGCCCCGAAACGCCGGCAGCAAGATTGCCGATCACACCCGCCATGCGGCGGGCATAGGGACGCGCACTGACAGCGGCAGCCTGGGCGCGGCGCAGTTTTGCCGCCGCCACCATCTGCATCGCCTTCGTGATCTTCTGCGTGGACTTCACGCTTCCGATCCGTGTGCGCATTTCCTTGACGGTTGCCATGGGCAGTCAGCCTTTCTTAGACGAAGCTTTTGGAGACTTCGGCCAGGGCGTCTTTCAGCATGGCTTCAAGTGCGGGCGAAAGCGCCTTCTCGTTGCGAATGCCTTCGAGGAACTGCGGATAGCTGCCGCGCAGCTTGGCCAGCAATGCATCCTGGAAAGCCTGCACGCGATTGACCGGGAACGGGTCGAGATAGCCGCGTGTTCCGGCGTAAATCACCGCCACCTGTTCTTCCACCGCGAAGGGCTTGTATTGCGGCTGCTTCAAAAGCTCGGTCAGCCGTTCACCGCGCGCCAGCATCTTCTGGGTCGAGGCGTCGAGATCGGAGCCGAACTTCGCAAACGCCGCCATTTCGCGGTACTGCGCAAGCTCGCCCTTGATCGGCCCGGCAACGGTCTTCATCGCCTTGATCTGCGCCGAAGAGCCCACACGAGACACCGAGATACCCACGTTCACGGCAGGACGGATGCCCTGATAGAACAGATCGGTTTCAAGGAATATCTGGCCGTCGGTGATCGAAATCACGTTGGTCGGAATATAGGCCGACACGTCGTTGGCCTGCGTTTCAATAACGGGCAGAGCCGTCAGCGAACCGCCGCCATTGTCTTCGTTCAATTTCGCGGCGCGTTCCAGAAGGCGGGAATGCAGATAGAACACGTCGCCCGGATAGGCTTCACGGCCCGGCGGGCGGCGCAGCAGCAGCGACATCTGGCGATAGGCAACAGCCTGCTTGGACAGATCATCATAAATGATCAGCGCATGCTTGCCATTGTCGCGGAACCATTCGCCCATCGCGCAACCGGAAAACGGCGCGAGGAACTGCAACGGAGCAGGTTCAGACGCGGTAGCGGCCACAACGATGGTGTATTCCATCGCGCCCGCGTCTTCGAGCGTCTTGACGATCTGCGCGACCGTCGAACGCTTCTGCCCGATGGCGACATAGATGCAATAGAGCTTCGCCTTCTCATCCGTCCCGGCGTTCGCGGCCTTCTGGTTGATGATGGCGTCGATGGCCACAGCGGTCTTGCCGGTCTGGCGGTCGCCGATGATCAGCTCGCGCTGGCCACGGCCAATGGGGATCAGTGTGTCGATGGCTTTGAGGCCGGTCTGCACCGGCTCATGCACCGACTTGCGCGGAATGATGCCCGGCGCTTTCACGTCCACGCGGCGGCGTTCGGCCACGTCGGTCAGCTCGCCCTTGCCGTCAATCGGGTTGCCCAGCGGATCGACAACGCGGCCAAGCAGGCCACGGCCCACCGGCACGTCCACGATGGCGCCCGTGCGCTTCACGGTATCGCCTTCTTTGATGGTCGAGTCGGTGCCGAAAATCACGACGCCGACGTTGTCGGTTTCGAGGTTCAGCGCCATGCCGCGAATGTTGCCGGGAAATTCGACCATTTCACCGGCCTGAACATTGTCGAGGCCGTAAACGCGCGCGATGCCGTCGCCAACCGACAGCACCTGGCCGACTTCGCTGACTTCGGCTTCAGCGCCAAAATTAGCAATTTCGCGCTTCAGAATGTCGGAAATTTCGGCCGGTTGGATTTTCATGTGGGTGTTTCCTTCAATGTCCTCTCATCGCCAGGCGCAAGCCGTCGAGCTTGGTGCGCAGCGATGAATCGATCATGCGAGATCCGACTTTCACGACGAGACCGCCGAGAAGCGAAGGATCGACTTTGGTTTCCAGCCGCGCTTCGCGGCCAAGTTTTGAACGCAGAATGGTTTTCAGTTCTTCGGTCTGCGCATCGGAAAGTGGGCGGGCGCTGGTGACCGCCGCCGAAACTTCACCGCGATGCCGCGCGACCTTGGCTTCAAAGGCCGCGATGATGTTGCCGAGCACGAAAAGGCGGCGCTTTTCGGCGAGCACAAGAATGGTGCGGATGGTGAGGTCTGAGGCCTGCATGGCGGCAAGCACCGCCTTCATGCCCTTGGCCTGATCTTCGCGGCTGAACACCGGCGCAGACACCAGACGGGCAAGGTCGGGACTTTCCACGACCATGGCCTTCAGCGCCAAAAAATCACGTTCCACCACTTCAATGGTGTTCTGTTCCTGAGCAAGCTCGAAAACGGCTTTTGCATACCGCCCGGCCAAGCTCTGATCGACTACCTGTTCCTGAGCCACATTCATCCTTCGGCCAATCGCGCGTTGCGTATTCGTGCGGGTCGCGTAACTGATTGAAAAATCTAAGAAAAGTCCACACGCCAACGACTCGTCCGCCGACGCGCGGGTGAGTTAGCACGACAGGTTACGCAGGCGCAACACAGGCGAACAAAGCCAAGGTGTCGCTGGTCCTCAAATGAGAAGATGTGGCACCCCCCAATTGTGCGCGGCCCGCGAATCCCGCAGGATATTGTCCAGTTAACAGGCACTGCGAGTCACTGCCTAAATATTGAGCATATCTTTGGGGGGAAGTATGGATAGCGGCGACACGGCCTGGATTCTCGTCTCCACCGCGCTTGTTTTGATGATGACCTTGCCCGCTCTGGCGTTTTTCTACGCCGGGCTGGTGCAGGCCAAGAACGTGCTGTCGGTTTTGGTGCAATGCGTGGCCATTGCCTGTCTGGCGTCCGTGCTCTGGTTGGTGTGCGGTTACAGCCTGGCTTTTTCCGGCAATGGGCTGTTTCTGGGCGATGGCGCGGCCCTGTTTCTGAACAATCTGACGCGGGCTGCGGTGCACCCCGGAACACATATTCCCGAAACGCTGTTCGTGATGTTCCAGATGACGTTCGCGATCATCACGCCCGCGCTCATCATCGGCGCCTATGTGGAGCGCATCCGCTATGCCGCCGTGCTGCTGATTTCCGGCCTTTGGCTTTTGCTCGTCTATGTGCCGGTGACGCACTGGATCTGGGGCGGCGGCTGGCTCGCCCGGCTCGGCACCATGGATTATGCGGGCGGGCTGGTGGTGCATTTGACCGCAGGCATTTCGGCGCTGGTCATTGCTTGGCGTCTGGGCCGCCGCGAAGGCTTTCCCCGCATCAACCCGCCTCATGCGCCGTGGATGGTGATGGTCGGCGCTTCCATGCTGTGGGTTGGCTGGTTCGGTTTCAACGCAGGCAGCGCGCTGAGCGCAGGCGGCGATGCGGCCATGGCGATGCTCGTGACCCACCTGTCTGCCGCCACCGCAACGCTGGTGTGGATGGGCATTGAATGGACGAAATTCGGCAAGCCCAGCCTTGTCGGCGCAGTCACCGGAACGATTGCGGGGCTGGCAACAATCACGCCTGCCTCCGGTTATGTCGGCCCCGTTGGCGCCATCATTCTGGGCGCCTGCGGTAGCGTGGTCTGTTATTATGCCGTGCATCTGGTGAAGCGCGTTCTCAAAACCGACGATGCGCTGGATGTGCTGGGCGTGCATGGCGTCGGCGGCACGCTCGGAACCTTGCTGCTGCCGTTCCTGGTGTCGCTCGGGGCAGGGGGCACTACGCTTGCCCGCCCGGTATGGGACCAGTTCATCGTGCAGCTACAGGCCACCGCCGCGGTCGGCCTGTGGTCTGCGGCAGCCACGCTTGTCATTGTCTTCGTGACGGCAAAACTTGTGGGCCTGCGCGTCTCGCGCGACGATGAGATTCAAGGGCTGGATTACGCCTCGCACGGCGAAACCGGCTATCACATCAACGTCTGAGGAAGCGCCGATGAAACTCATCATAGCCATCATCCAGCCGCACCGCCTCGATCAGGTGCGCGAAGGGCTGCTCGCCCTCGGCATCAACGGTCTCACCGTCACCGAAGTGCGCGGCTATGGCCGCCAGAAGGGCCAGAAGGAAATCTATCGCGGCGCGGAATATACCATTTCCTTCGTGCCCAAACTGAAAATAGAAATCGCCGTCGCCGACAATCGTGCCAGCGAAGTCATCGACTCCATCCAAACCGCCGCCCGCAGCGGCAAAGTGGGTGACGGAAAAATCTTCGTGCTCGATCTGGAACAAGCCATCCGCGTGCGCACCGGCGAAACGAATGATGAGGCGCTGTAAGCTTTAGAGCGCCTCGCTTGCCGCGTGCTGGAGCAATTTGTCCAGCGTCACAAGCTCCGCAGCCTGCACGCGCGAAAGCCAGAGAT
>DATJDE010000109.1:0-1534 GCA_035497595.1 Rhizomicrobium sp.
GTCGTTGACCGTGCCAATTGGACGGCAGTCGTCGAAAGAATGAAACAGGATTTCGGTCGCCTCGATATTCTGGTCAACAATGCGGGTATCATCGTCAACAAGACTTTTCTCGACACCGACATTGCCGAGTTCCATGCGGTCACGAAGGTCAATCTCGAAGGTGTCTGGAACGGCATGCAGATTTGTGCCCCGCTCATGCGCGAGCGCAAAGACAGTGGTGGCTCTAGCATCGTCAACATGTCTTCGGTCTATGGGTTGGTCGGCAGCCCGATGAATGCAGCCTATAGCGCCACCAAAGGCGCTGTCCGTTTTCTCACCAAATCGGTCGCCGCAGAATTCGCCGCGCAGCGTACGGGCATCCGGGTAAATTCCGTTCACCCGGGGCCGACAGAAACGGCTTTGCTGCTCGACGGCTTTCAGGATCTGGTGGATGATGGAACGCTGCCGAGCATGGATGAAGCAAAAAAGATCATCACACGCATGATCCCGATGCGGCGCCTCGGTAATCCGAGCGAAGTCGCGGCAGCGGTGTTGTTCCTCGCTTCGCCGCAATCAAGCTATATGACAGGCTCTGAACTGATTGTGGATGGCGGATATACCTGCATCTGAACCGGTACGCGGCATGAATGGGGGAAAGGGCCAGGGGCGGCCCTTCCCTTTTTCTTTTCAGAGCTACCTAACTGTCCGACGAACTCACAAATTTTATCTGCTGAAAAGCTTGCAGGCCTTCAACGCCGCCTTCCACACCAAAACCCGAAGCGCCGCGGCCCCCAAAAGGTGTTTCGGGCCAGGATGCCTGCCAATGATTGATGGCGATGGTTCCTGCATTCAATTCTTCGCGTAACGCCGCCACCACCTTGGTGTTCCGGGTGAAGGCATAAGCGGCAAGCGCCTGCGGCAGGCGGTTGGCCTTGGCCAGTGCCTCATCGAGATCGCGCATGGGCGCAATCAAGGCAAGCGGCCCGAACGGTTCTTCGTTGGCGGCCAGGCAATCATCTCCTGCACCTGCCAACACGGTGGGGGAAAAATAAAAGCCCGGCCGGTCGAGGCGAACACCGCCAGCGGCGATCTCGATACCGCGCTTTCGCGCATCCGCAGAAAGATGTTCAACTGCGTCCAATCGCCGTGCGGTCGCAACCGGCCCCATCTGCGTTGCCCCGTCAAACGGGTCGCCGACCCGCCAATCTCTGGCCAGCCCGGCAAAGCGGGAAACGAAGCGCTCATAAACCGATTGCTGCACATAAAAACGTGTGGGCGAGGTGCAAACCTGTCCAGAATTGCGGAATTTCGCGGTCACCGCGGCGGTTGCCACAGCGTCCACATCGCAATCATCGAACACAAGCACCGGCGCATGTCCGCCCAACTCCAGCGTCATGCGCTTCAGCGTCTGGGCCGCCCGCGCCCCCAGAAGCTTTCCAACAGGCGTCGAGCCGGTAAAGCTTATCGCTTTGATCTGCGGTGCGTCTGTCAGCCTGTCCGCAATCGCCGCCGGATTGCCGAACACCAGGTTGAATACGCCGCGCGGCACACCGGC
>DATJDE010000110.1:0-3910 GCA_035497595.1 Rhizomicrobium sp.
ATAAACATAGCCGCGTAAGCGGTGCGCGATAAACATAGCCGCGTAAGCGGTACGCGATAAACATAGCCGCGTAAGCGGTACGCAAAAGAAAAGGGCGCGGGTTATATCCCGCGCCCTTTGTCGTTCAGTCCGGCTGATCAGACCGAATAATACATCTTGAATTCGATCGGATGGGGCGTGTGCTCGAAGGCATACACCTCTTCCATCTTCATCTCGATATAGCTGTCGATAAAGTCATCGCTGAACACGCCGCCTTTTTTCAGATAGGCGCGGTCGCGATCCAGATTGTCCAGCGCATCGCGCAAGGAGCCGCACACCTGCGGCACTTCCTTCAGCTCTTCGGGGGGAAGGGCATAAAGGTCCTTGTCCATCGGGTCGCCGGGGTGAATCTTGTTTTCGATACCATCCAGGCCTGCCATCAGCAGCGCTGCGAAAGCGAGATAGGGGTTCGCGCCCGGATCGGGGAAACGAACCTCTACGCGCTTGCCCTTGGGCGAGGCCGAGAACGGAATGCGGCACGATGCCGAACGGTTGCGCGACGAATAGGCCAGCAGCACCGGCGCTTCAAAACCGGGGATCAGGCGCTTGTAGGAATTCGTCAGCGGGTTGGTGAACGCGTTCAGCGATTTGGCATGTTTGATGATGCCGCCAATATAATAGAGGCAGGTATCCGAAAGATCGGCATAGCCAGACCCGGCGAACAGGGGCTTGCCCGCTTTCCAGATCGACTGGTGCACATGCATGCCCGAACCGTTATCGCCAGAGACCGGCTTGGGCATGAAGGTGGCCGATTTTCCATAAGCCGCCGCGACTTGATGCACGACGTACTTATAGATCTGCATGTTGTCGCCGCATTTGGTCAGCGTGTTGAACTTGAAACCAAGTTCGTGCTGGGCCGAGGCCACTTCGTGGTGATGCTTTTCCGGCTCGATGCCCATGTCGCCCATGATGGCGAGCATTTCGCTGCGAATGTCCTGTGCTGCATCGACCGGCGGCACGGGGAAATAGCCGCCCTTCACACCGGCGCGATGGCCGAGATTGCCCGATTCATATTTGGTGCCGCTATTGTGTTCGCTATCCACCGAATCGAGATGATAGAAAGCGTGGTTCGCTTTCACATCAAACCGCACATCGTCGAACAGGAAAAATTCGGCTTCCGGCCCGAAATAGGTCGTATCGCCGATGCCCGACGCGTTGACATATTTTTCTGCGGCCTTGGCGATGGAGCGCGGGCAGCGATTATAGGGCTGGCCGGTGGTCGGCTCGGCCACATCGCACACCAGGTTTAGCGTGGTCTGCGCGAAGAACGGGTCGATCACGGCGGTGCTCAGATCGGGCACCAGCGTCATGTCGGATTCGTTGATCGCCTTCCAACCGGCAATGGACGAACCGTCGAACATCGTGCCGTTGGTCAGAAGATCTTCATCGACCAGCGACAGGTCGAAGGTGACGTGGTGCCACTTGCCGCGCGGATCGGTGAAGCGCAGATCAACGAACTTGATCTCTTTTTCTTTAATGAGGTTCAAAATGGTCTTGGCGTCGGACATGTTGGGAGTACCCTTGAATGGATGATGGCGTTCGGTAGATGCGGGCGAGACTTCAGATTGCGTCCGAGCCGGTTTCGCCCGTGCGAATACGGATGACCTCTTCGACATTGAGGACAAAGATCTTGCCATCGCCAATGCGGCCCGTTCGCGCGGCCTTCTGAATGGCTTCGATGGAGGCGGCCAGCCTGTCGTCGGGAATGACGATCTCGATTTTCACCTTGGGCAGAAAATCCACGACATATTCTGCACCGCGATAAAGCTCGGTATGCCCCTTCTGGCGGCCAAACCCTTTGGCCTCCGTCACGGTGATTCCCTGAACGCCGACTTCCTGCAGCGCCTCTTTCACTTCATCGAGTTTGAATGGCTTGATGATGGCTTCAATCTTTTTCATGCATGCACTCCTTCGCGGGCGACCGGTTCACCCACGCCGCTTATTGATTGCAGACCTCGTGCCAAGGCTGCAGAAACTATCCACAATGGGATTCAAGGACTTACCAGGGTATTTCTCGCCTGCCTAAATTTTGATGCCTAAATAACAGGCATTTAGCCCAATATTTGATCACGTCGCCTTGCGGCGTCCGAGGCAGGTGAAAAGCCTGGCAGGATTTGCAAGGCTTGGCGCATGCCCGAAGGTTCCCGCTTTAACCCGGTGTTTGAAACCCTGCCGACCACCATTTTCACGGTGATGTCGGCCGCCGCCGCAAAGTATGGGGCCGTCAATCTGGGGCAGGGGTTCCCGGATGAGGATGGGCCGCCCGCCATTCGCGCTGCAGCCGCGCAAAGCCTGCTCGACGGACCGAACCAATATCCGCCCACGCGCGGGGTGCCCGAGCTGCGCCGGGCCATTGCCGCCCACGCGGCGCGGTTCCACGGGCTCGACATTAATCCCGATACCGAGGTGGTGGTCACCTCCGGCGCAACCGAAGCGCTGGCCGCCTGCATCATGGCGCTGGCCGGGCAGGGCGGGGAGATCGTGTTGCTCGACCCGGCCTATGATTGCTATCGCCCCATTGCAGACGTTGTGGGTGCCACAGTGCGCACCGTCGCGCTTCAGCCGCCGCATTGGCGCCTCAACGAAGCGGATTTGCGCGCCGCCATCACCGCGCGCACCCGCGTACTTCTCATCAATACGCCGATGAATCCGATTGGCCGGGTGCTGGACAGACAAGAGCTGGATATTATCGCCCGCGTCATCGCCCCCAGCAACGCCATGGTGGTCTGTGATGAGGTGTATGAACACCTGGTCTTTGATGGCCGCGCCCACATTCCCCTGATGTCTTTGCCCGGCATGCGCGAACGCACGGTGCGCTGCGGCTCCGCCGGAAAAATGTTTTCCCTCACGGGCTGGAAAGTCGGCTGGGTCAGCGGCCCGCCAGCCGCGATCGAGGTGGTTGCCAAGGCGCATCAGTTCCTCACCTTCACAACACCGCCCGCGCTTCAGCTTGGCATCGCCCATGCGCTGGAACATGAGATGGATTTCACCCTTGGCCTGACGCGGCGGCTGCAAGACAATCGCGATTGTCTCGCCAGCGGTCTTTCACGCCTCGGCTTCGAGCTTTGCCCGAGTGAGGGCACATATTTTCTCACCGCCGACTTTAGCGGTTTGAGCGATGAGCCCGACCACATATTTTGCGAACGGCTGGTGCGGGAGGCAGGCGTTGCCGCCATCCCCTTGAGCGCCTTTTTCGCAAACGGAAAACCTGATCGCTTTGTGCGTTTTGCCTTCTGCAAGCAACGTGCTGTCATCGAAAATGCGCTATCCCGGCTTCAACACTATTTTGGAAAATAGGAAGACCTGCATGATAAATTCCCGAACTCCCATTCTCGTCAGCGGCGCACAATTCACCCAGCGCACCGTGAAGGAGAAGCGGATCGCCGAAAGCCTGTCGCCCATCGAAATGATGGCCAAGGTTGCGCGCGATGCGCTGGCGCAAAGCGGGGCGGGAGACAGGCTGGCCAATGCCATCGACACAGTCTCCATCGTGCGCTTTACCGCGGACTCGCCGGGCGATCAGGGCCGCCTGACCAAACGCATGTTCCGCAACCCGCCGCTTTCGGTGGCGAAACATCTGGGCATCACGCCGCGCCGCACCATCTACACGGCAACGGGCGGAAATTCGCCGCAATGGCTGGTCAATCGCACCGCCGAAGAAATTGCCAATGGCGACTGTGATGTCGCGCTGCTGGCAGGCGCGGAATATATCGCCTCGCTGGTGGGGTCGATGAAAGCGGGCATTGATCTGGGCTGGGCGAATGGGCCGGACAGCGATCCCGGCAGCGATCCGGAAGAAATTGGCGATATGCGCCCGGGCGTGAACGATTATGAAAACAAATATGGCCTGCGCTTTCCGGTGAACGCCTAT
>DATJDE010000111.1:0-1769 GCA_035497595.1 Rhizomicrobium sp.
ATAGGGATTCTGGCTGAGGAAGTAGTTATGCCCGTCATTGTTGAGGTTGGTGATGGGATTTGGATCGAGATAGACGCAAGAGTTTAGGCCCGGCGGATTGAGCGGCAGGCTCGGATCTGAATATTGCATGCCGCCCACCCCATTGCCGGGACCCATATGCAGGCATTGATGTGCATCGGTGACGCCGGGAATCCAGTGGCCGACCCTGTTATAGCCGTCAACCGATTGCGACGGCATGCTGCCCGTCCAATAGGAGAAGGCGGTCAGCGCATTGATGAAGACGTAGTAATTTTCTTCCGTCTCATAGTGCATGTAATTGCCACCGAGCGAGAAATTGAACGGCCCGTCGAAATTGGTAGTGATGCGGAATTCCTGGCTCGCCTGCCAGGAATTGGCCATCGAAAGATCCTGCGCTACCAGGCGATCAGAACAGCCAAGCTGATGATCGCAATAGACGCCATTGGGCGAGATCAAGCCGAAACTGACCGGATTGTCCGTGAGCACGCCGTACTCTGTTTCAAAAATTCCGGGCTGGGTGTTGAAACGATTGTAATCCTGCGTTGCCCAGAGGAAGTCTTGATTATAACCGGTCTGCGAGATGAATTTGATCTGCGGCGTGACATCATAATCGACGTTCAACTGCACCAGATCGCTTTTGACCTTGTAGATCGGGGCGAGGGTGGTTTCGATGATGCGCAGATTGCGCGATTGGTGATCGCTGGCGTAAGGATTGGTTTGATCCTTCAGGATACCGCCATAAAGGCCCGCCGAGACATAGGGTAGCGAAAAGCCGTTCGGCACCTGAAAGGATTCATCCGCATAAAGCGAGGCTGCCTCGCAGCCCTGGCTGAAATAACCGCCCATATTGCTGGTCTGGTTGAAGCCATACTGATCCCGGCTGTGCCCCGGAGGGGGCGGTGTCACGCCGTCGATTGTCGTGGGCAGGGCATCGGTTTTACAGAGCTGTTTGGCGCTGCGCATACGATCGTCGTTTTCCGAGAAGTGTTCCCAGACGAGATAGGTCTGAGGATTTTGCAGCGGCTTCCAACCGAGTGTGGCGCGGCCCGACCACAGATTGCGCCCATCCACCCGGCTTTGCGACAGATCGTTGAAGGAATACCCCTGGCGCTTGGTCCACTCGCCCGCCAGACGTAAGGAGAGTTCATCATCCACCAGCGGCAGGTTCAACATGCCTTCGAAACGTTTCTGGTGATAGTTGCCGAGTTCGCCGGAGGCCATGGCTTCAAACTGGTCGGTTGGTTTGGCGCTGGTGATGTTCACCACACCTGCTGTCGCATTGCGCCCATAGAGCGTGCCTTGGGGGCCGCGCAGTACGGCGACTTGTGCAACGTCGAAAAATTCCTGCTCGAAGAAGTGATTGCGAATGAACGGCGTATCGTTGAAGGCGACGGCAACCGCGGGATCAGTCGTCACAGAGATGGCTTGTGTGCCAATGCCGCGAAGCTGGATGGAGTAACCCGAGAAATTCGTCTTGGTGAAGGTCATATTGGGGACGGATTTGATCAGGTCCGGCCCGCCTGCCGTCTGCGTCGCCGTCAACTGCTCCTGACTTAGCGCCGTAATAGAGATGGGGATGGATTGCACATCAGCGCCGCCGAGCTTGGACGAGGTCACCGTCACCGTTTCAACCGCACGCGAAACGGGTGCCGCCTGTGCAATCTGGAGCGGAACAATCTCTGCCGACGACGTATCGCCGCGAATGATTGCAATGGCGCCTGACGTTTGCTTTTGCGCGCGCAAGCCAGTGC
>DATJDE010000112.1:0-1561 GCA_035497595.1 Rhizomicrobium sp.
CAGAACATTCAGCGTTTCCTGCAAAAACTCGATAGACCCGGGACAATCCAGAAAAGTAAAAGAGTCGCCCAGAAAGCTGGTGGACGCGCAGGCGATCTCCACACTCATCTGCCGGGCACGCGCTTCCGGGCTCGCATCGCCCACAGTGTTCTTCTGCCCCACCGCCCCCTTGCGATGGATTGCGCCTGTCGCCATCAACAGGCTTTCGAACAACGTCGTTTTTCCACTGCCATAGGGTCCGACCAGGGCCACTGTGCGTGGCCCGTTTCCTCCAAAGGATTTTGGCATAAGCGCCTCCCGCCTTCGGGCAGGCCCGAAGGAACAGGGCGCGGCGGGCGCTCGGTCCCAAAGCTTTAGGCGGCGTCACGCGCCCCGCTTGCGCACCAATGCTCGCGCCGAACAGGGCGCGCTGGCAAGGGCAAATAAAAGAGCGAAAGGCCCGCTACCGGCTTACCGCAAATCGGCGCAGAATCGCTGAATCCGGCGGCAGGCTTCTTCCAGCGCCTCCGTCGAGGTCGCATAGGAAATGCGGAAGAACGGCGAAAGCCCGAACGCCGCGCCATGCACCACCGCCACCCCTTCAGACTCCAGCAATTCGCTGGCGAAATCGCCGTCGGTCAAAATCTGCTTGCCCGCTTTGGTTGTCTTGCCGATCAGCTTCTTGATTGACGGGTAGACATAAAAAGCGCCTTCCGGTTTGGGGCACTCCATGCCGCTGGCCTGATTGAGCATCGACACCACCAGATCGCGCCGTTCTTCAAACAGCTTCTGGAACTTCGGAATGAAATCCTGCGTGCCGTTCAGCGCCTCCACGCTCGCCCATTGCGAGATGGATGCCGGGTTGGAGGCCGATTGCGATTGCAACTTTGCCATCGCCTTGATCAGCGGCTCCGGCCCCGCGCAATAGCCAATGCGCCAGCCGGTCATGGCATAGGCCTTGGATACGCCGTTCATGGTCAGCGTGCGTTCATAAAGCCCCGGCTCAACCTGCGCGATAGTGTGAAATTTGAACCCGCCATAGACGAGGTGCTCATACATATCGTCGGTCAGCACCCAAACCTGCGGGTGGCGCATCAGCACATCGGTGAGGCCCTTCAACTGTTCGCGGCTGTAGCAGGCGCCAGTCGGGTTAGACGGCTGGTTGAAGATGATCCATTTGGTCTTGGGCGTAATCGCCGCTTCCAGCGCCTCAGGCGTCAGCCGGAAACCTTCTTCCAGCCTGGTTTCCACAACCACCGGCGTACCGCCGCCCAAAAGCACGATATCGGGATAGCTGACCCAATACGGCGCCGGCACGATCACCTCATCGCCGGGGTTCAGCGTGGCGAGCAGCGCATTGTAAACAATGGCCTTGCCGCCCGGCCCGACGAAACATTGCGATGGCTTATAGTCCAGCCCGTTCTCGCGCTTGAACTTGGCGGCAATCGCCGTGCGCAGTTCGGGAATCCCTTCGACCGCGGTATATTTGGTCTCGCCCCGCTTGATGGCGGCGATGGCGGCTTCCTTGATATTGTCCGGCGTATCGAAATCGGGCTCGCCCGCGCCCAGCCCGATCACGTCG
>DATJDE010000113.1:0-3672 GCA_035497595.1 Rhizomicrobium sp.
ACAGTGATGTGCCGATTGCTTATGCGTCGGTCTTTTGAAAAACCAGGCTGGCATTGGTGCCGCCGAACCCGAAACTGTTGGAAAGCGCGGTGCGGATGGGCGCGTTGTCGATCCGCTTGCGCACGATATTGGCGGAGGCGACCAATGGGTCGATCTCTTCGATATTGGCGCTTTCGCAGATGAAGCTGTTCTGCATCATCAGCAGCGTATAGATCGCCTCATGCACGCCTGCTGCGCCCTGGCTGTGGCCGGTGAGCGATTTGGTGGCGCTGATCGGCGGCATATTCTCGCCAAACACCTCGCGGATCGCGTTGATTTCCGGGATGTCGCCCACCGGGGTCGAGGTGGCGTGCGGGTTGATATAGTCGATCCCGTCTTTCACTTTTTCGATCGCCATGCGCATGCAGCGCACCGCGCCTTCGCCGGACGGGGCCACCATGTCCGCGCCATCGGCGGTCGCGCCATAGCCCACAAGCTCGGCATAGATTTTCGCGCCGCGCGCTTTTGCGTGCTCATATTCTTCGAGCACCACAATGCCGCCGCCGCCGGAGATGACGAAGCCGTCGCGGTTCTTGTCGTAGGCACGGGAGGCCGTGGCGGGTGTGTCGTTATATTTGGACGACATGGCGCCCATCGCGTCGAACAATTCAGAGAGCGACCAGTCCAGCTCTTCGCCGCCACCGGCGAACATGATGTCCTGTTTGCCCCATTGAATCATTTCCGCGGCGTTGCCGATGCAGTTGGCGCTGGTCGAACAGGCGCTGGAAATCGAATAATTCACGCCGCGCGTTTTGAACCAGGTCGAAAGATTGGCCGAGCAGGTGGAGGACATGGCTTTGGGGACCGCGAAAGGCCCTATGCGTTTCACGCCTTTGGCCGGATCGCGCGCGGTATCGGCGGCGGCGACAATCGCTTTGGTGGAGGGGCCGCCGGAGCCGACAATCAAACCTGTGCGATCATTGGAGACATCGCTCTGTTCGAGCCCCGCATCGGCAATCGCCTGGTTCATCGCGATCCAGCAATAGGCCGCGCCATCGCCCATGAAGCGGCGGGCACGGCGGTCCACCACCGCATCGAGATCGATTTTCAGGCTGCCTTCGACCTGACTGCGAAAACCCATCTGGCGATAGGTCTCGGCAGCGGTGATGCCGGATTTCGCAGCGCGCAGGCTCGCCACAACTTCCTGCGTGGTGTTGCCGATGGACGAGACAATGCCCATACCGGTGACGACGACGCGCCTCATGGGGCGTTCTCCTTGACCAAATGGATGACGTTGTTAGGCAGCAGCCGGATTTTCCGCATCCTTGAACAGGCCGACACGCAGATCCTTGGCTTCATAGATCACCTTGCCGTCGACGCGCATAATGCCGTCGGCGATCCCGACAACCAGCTTGCGCATGATGACGCGCTTCAGATCGATGGAATAGCTCACTGTCTTTGCCGTGGGCAGGACCATGCCGGAAAATTTCACTTCGCCCACGCCGAGCGCGCGGCCGCGGCCCAGCCCGCCCAGCCAGCCGAGGAAAAAGCCGACAAGCTGCCACATGGCATCAAGGCCCAGGCAGCCGGGCATGACGGGATCGTTCTGGAAATGGCATTTGAAAAACCACAAATCCGGGTTCACATCGAACTCGGCTTCAATATCGCCTTTGCCGACGGAACCGCCATTTTCGGTGATTTTGGTGATGCGGTCGAACATCAGCATCGGCGGCAGGGGAAGCTGGGGATTGCCGGGGCCAAAAAGTTCCCCACGTGCACAGGCCAGAAGGCCCTCAAGGTCGAAATTCGAACGTCTCACCTGCATGTCCTTGCCCCAAAGAGCCCTGGCCCGGGGGGGCTGGCTTTTTTATCAATCAGCTGTTACTTAGAAGCATTCTAACGAAGCATTGTCAGTATGCACCTTAGCAGGGTTGCCGCTACAGTGTCAGCCAGCAATGGTGCAGAAAGGTATATGGTTCAGGCAGATGGGTGTCATCCAGTCAGGTGCCAATCATCCCGGCGAAATCCTGTCCCCGACCGAACGGTTGCGGGATGCGGGTTTGCGCCCGACCCGGCAGCGCGTGGAGCTGGCGCGGCTGCTGTTCCGCGGCGAAGACCGCCATTTAACCGCAGAATCCCTACAGGAAGAGGCCCATCGGGCAGGTGCCCGGGTCTCGCTGGCGACCATTTATAATACTTTGCACCAGTTTACCGAAGCAGGCCTGCTCAAACAGGTGGCGGTGGAAGCAGGGCGCTATTATTTCGACACCAATGTCCACGAGCACCAGCATTTTTATCTCGAAGACGAGGGGATATTGATCGATATCCCCGGTGCGTCCATAGAGGTCGCGGGTGTCCCCGCTGCCCCTGGCGGCATGGTGGTGGACCGGGTGGACGTTGTGGTGCGGCTGAAACGCGCCTGAGCGGAAAATCTTCTTTAGAACGGTTCTAAAATCATTGACTTGGAGGTTCCAAGGCGGCATCGTTGCCTTGCGCGCGGGCGTGCTCGCCCCGCCGATGAACACCAAAGGAGGACCACATGGCGTCCCTGAAAAGCACCAAGACCCACGACAATCTGAAAGCCGCCTTCGCCGGCGAGAGCCAGGCCAACCGTCGCTACCTTTATTTCGCACAAAAGGCCGACGTTGAAGGCTTCAACGACGTTGCCGCCGTTTTCCGTTCCACCGCGGAAGGCGAAACCGGCCACGCTCACGGTCATCTCGAATATATGGAAGAGGTTGGCGACCCGGCGACCGATCAGCCGATCGGCCCGACCGACAAGAACCTTCTCTCGGCCATCGTGGGCGAAACCCACGAATATACCGACATGTATCCGGGCATGGCGCGTACCGCCCGCGAAGAAGGCTTCGACGAGATCGCTGATTGGTTTGAAACGCTCGCCAAAGCCGAAAAGAGCCATGCTGGCCGTTTCCAGAAGGCGTTCGACACGCTCGGCAAGTAAGTCACGTTCAACTGTCATCCCCGGCCTTGCGCTGCTTCAGCGGCGCAAGGGGAAGGGGACCCAGATGGTGAACACTGAAAGGTGTTTCCCATCTGGGTTCCCTTCCCGCGCGCGACCTAAAGTTCGCGCGCGCCGGGAATGACAAGATGATGGTTTGGTAGATGTCCCAAGAAGGCAGTCTTGAAGCTCCGACACGCGATCCGATCGCGTGGCGTGATCCTGATTTCACCGATCTCGAAAAGCTGGATGCGGAAGCGCGCCGCGTTTTCGACATCTGTCATGGTTGCCGCCGTTGTTTCAATTTATGTGATTCTTTTCCGCGTCTGTTCGATCTGGTCGATAACAGCCCGACCGAAGAACTGGACAGTGTGAAAAGCGAAGATTTTTCCGCCGTCGTGGAAGCCTGCACCCTGTGCGACATGTGCTTCATGACCAAATGCCCCTATGTGCCGCCGCACGCCTTCAATCTGGACTTTCCGCACCTGATGCTGCGCTACCGCGCGGCGGAAGCCAAAGCCGGCAAAACCGATTTCACCCAGCGCCAACTGGCGCAGATGGATCGTAACGGGCGGCTGGCGGCCATTGCCTCCCCCATCGTCAATTGGGCGGGCTCCAAAGAGAACAGCTTCACCCGCACGGTGCTGGAAAAGACCATTGGGGTGGACCGCGATGCGGTGCTGCCGAAATTTCACACCCGCACCTTCATGGCGCAGGATCGCAGCGATCCGATT
>DATJDE010000114.1:0-4029 GCA_035497595.1 Rhizomicrobium sp.
CCCGACATGGCCGAGGAAGGCTCGCTCTCCAGCGCCGCCGAACGCTATCTCGCCCGCTATTTCCAAAATCAGGGCGACCGCCTGCCGCCCCCCGGCCTTTATGACCGGATTTTACAGGAGGTGGAGCGCCCCCTGATCTCGATCTGCCTGTCCGCCACGCGCGGTAACCAGATACGCGCAGCCCAGCTTCTGGGCCTCAACCGCAATACGCTGCGAAAAAAGATTCGCGACCTTGGGTTGGACGTGGTGCGGGGCCTGAGGCTCGATTAGGCTTCACGTCTGATTTTAGCCGGGCCTTCGCAGCATTCTTGCAACAGGATGTGGCATCGCTACACTGGTGCTTCGGCAAGGTTTTTGGGACGCGCCCGGCTTCCACCTTCGGGATAGAATGGCAATCAACGCGCTTTCAACGCGAAACGGGCCGGGGCTACGCGCCATTCTACTGGCAATGTCGCGGCCATCGCGCCTTGCACTGGCGGTAGGGGTGCTTGCGGTGCTGTCCGGCATTGCCACCTACGCCATTGTCACCGGCCTGGTGCCCTATAACCCGACCCCCGGTGGGCTGATCGGGCTGCTCATCATTAACCTTACGCTGGTCCTCACGCTGGGCGCGTTGATCGCCTGGCGGTTGGTGCGGATCTGGAGCCAGCGACGCTCGGGCATCGCGGGCGCCAAGCTCCATATTCGTCTGGTGGTGATGTTCAGCGCCATTGCCGTGGTGCCGACCATTCTCGTCGCCATCTTCGCGGCGGTAACGCTCAACCTCGGCGTGGAAGCATGGTTCTCCGAACGGGTGAAAGCGGCGCTCTCCAATGCCGTCAGCGTGGCGCAGGCCTATGTCGAAGAACACCGTCAGGTCATCCGCGGCGACATCCTCGCCATGGCCTATGACATCGACCGCGCTGCCCCGCTGCTTCAGGAAAACGAAACAGACATGCGCAAACGCTTCACCGACTATCTGGTGACGCAAGCCTCCGTGCGCGCGCTGCCCGCCGTGTTCGTGATTGATTCCAATGGCCGCGTGCTTGCCAGCGCCAAGCTGCCCTCCATGCCCGCTTATGAAGCGCCATCGTCCCAAACACTGGCCAAGGCCGCGCAAGGGCAGGTGGTGGTTTTGACCGAGCGCAACGACAATCTGGTTCGCGCCATGGTGAAGCTCGACGCTTTTGTCGATGCCTATCTCCTGGTCGCCCGCGCCGTCGACCCTGAAGTGTTGGCGCATCAGCAGCGCACCATCGATGCGGCGTCGGAATATAACCGCCTCAACCAGAACCGCGCGGAGGTACAGCTAATCTTTGCGGCGCTCTATGCCGTTGTTTCGCTGGTCATCCTGCTCGCCGCCATCTGGGCCGGGCTCTGGGCGGCGACGCGGCTGGTGCGCCCGATCTCCAGCCTGATCGGCGCGGCGGAACGTGTATCCGAAGGCGATCTCAAAGCCCGCGTCGAAATTGAAACCGAGGATGACGAAATGGGCGCGCTGGGCCGCGCCTTCAACCGCATGACCTCTCAGCTTTCCACCCAGCGCGATGCGCTGGTGGAAGCCAACCAGCAGAACGAGGAACGCCGCCGCTTCACCGAAGCGGTGCTCGCCGGTGTCAGCGCAGGGGTGATCGGCCTCGACAATGATGGCCGCATCACCATCGTCAACGTCATGGCGGCGCGCCTGCTCAATGCCGAGCCACAAGAGATCGAAGGCCAGCATTACAGCGAAACCGTGCCCGAACTCTCCGCTCTCATTCGCCGCGCGATTCAAGAACCCGTAGGCCGCGCCAGCGGCGAGGCGACGCTCAAACGCGGCCCGACGCAGCGCAACCTCAGTGTCCAGGTGGCCAGCGAAAGCGGCGCCTTCGGCGGCGGCTATGTGGTGACGTTCGACGACATCACCGATCTTATCTCCGCCCAACGCACGGCCGCCTGGGCCGATGTTGCTCGGCGCATCGCGCACGAAATCAAAAACCCGCTCACGCCCATCCAACTCTCCGCCGAACGGCTGAAGCGCAAATACAGCCGCGAAATCACCACCGAGCCGGAAATCTTCGAACAATGCACCGACACCATCATCCGCCAGGTGGGCGATATCGGCCGCATGGTGGATGAGTTCTCCTCCTTCGCCCGCATGCCTACACCCAAGATGCGCCGCGAAAATGCACAAGAACTGCTGCAACAGGCCGTCTTCCTGCAACGTGTGGCGCAGCCGGGCGTTACCTTCACTGTGAAATCACCCAAAGACCCGATCTGGTTTGAAGCCGATGGCCGCTTGGTCGCGCAAGCGTTGACCAATGTGCTGAAAAACGCCGGCGAAGCGATTGAATCGCGTAAAGCCACCGGCGATGACAGCGCAGGGCAAATCGCCATCGCGCTGGAAGGTGATGGCGAACGTTTCTGCTTCCACGTGAGCGACAACGGCATCGGCCTGCCGCCCGAGCATCGCAATCGCCTCACCGAGCCATATGTCACCACCCGCGCCAAAGGCACCGGCCTTGGCCTCGCCATCGTGCGCAAGATCATGGAAGACCATGGCGGCGACATCGCCATCAACGACGCCGAAGACCATCAGGGCGCCGAAGTACGCCTGACATTTCCCCTGAAGCAAAAAGTTCTTAAAGACACGGGAGTGAATAATGAGCAAAACCAGCTCGCTGATAGCGCCTGAAATTCTGATCGTCGACGATGAAGAAGACATTCGCGATCTGATCGCGGGCATCCTGCACGACGAAGGCTACGCGACACGGGTCGCGTCCGATAGCGACAGCGCGCTCGCCGCCGTGCAACAGCGTCGTCCGCAATTGCTGGTGCTCGACATCTGGCTACAGGGCAGCAAGCTCGACGGTATTCAAATCCTCGATGCGGTCAAACGCGATCATCCCGACCTGCCGGTGGTGATGATTTCCGGCCACGGCACCATCGAAACCGCTGTCTCCTCCATCCGCAAAGGCGCGTATGATTTCATCGAGAAACCCTTCAAATCCGACCGGCTGCTGCATGTCTGCACCCGCGCGCTGGAATCGGCGCGTCTTAAACGCGAAGTGCAGGAGCTGAAACTCAAAGTCGGTGACGATCTCGAAATCGTCGGCATTTCGTCGGCCATTTCCCAAATGCGCCAACTCATCGACAAAGTGGCCCCCGCGGGCAGCCGCGTTCTCATCTCCGGCCCCTCGGGCTCCGGCAAGGAAGTGGTGGCCCGCCTCATCCACGCCCATTCGCGCCGCGCGGGCAACGCGTTCGTTGCGATCAACTGCGCCAATCTCGAACCCGATCATATCGAGTCCGAATTATTCGGTGTCGAAACCGCCGACGCCCCGCGCAAAACCGGCCTTCTCGAACTTGCCCACAACGGCACGCTCTATCTCGACGAAGTGGGCGACATGCCGCTTGAAACGCAGGCCAAAATCTTGCGCGTGCTGGTCGATCAAACCTTCCAGCGCGTCGGCGGCACCATCCGCGTCCAGGTGGATGCGCGCGTCATCTCCTCCTCCACCCGCGACCTGCGCAGCGAAATCAGCAATGGCCGCTTCCGCGAAGATCTTTATCACCGCCTCAACGTGGTGCCGGTGCGCGTGCCCTCGCTCTCCGAGCGGCGCGATGATATTCCCCCGCTCGTCACCCATTTCATGAAACATCTGTCCGCCGCCTCCGGCCTTGCGATGCGCGAAATCGGCGATGATGCGATGGCGGTGCTGCAAGCCCACAACTGGCCCGGCAATGTGCGCCAGTTGCGCAACATCGTCGAACGCCTGCTCATTCTTGCCACCGATGATGCCGCCCAGGTTATCTCCGCCGATCTGTTGCCGCCCGATCTTGGCGCCAGCGCACCCTGGGGCAATGCCGGCAAGGGCGATCTCGTTATCTCCATGCCGCTGCGTGAAGCGCGCGAGATTTTCGAGCGCGACTATCTCCTCGCCCAGATTAATCGCTTCGGCGGCAACATCTCACGCACCGCAGCCTTCATCGGCATGGAACGCTCGGCCCTCCATCGCAAACTAAAATCACTGGGCGTTGGCCCGACGGGGCGGGATCAAATGTTCAATG
>DATJDE010000115.1:0-4524 GCA_035497595.1 Rhizomicrobium sp.
AGGCGGCCGCGACCGCGGCGACAAGCCTGCCGCAGCAGCCTCGGAGGGTGCGCAATCGGGCGAAGACACACAGGAGCCCGGCGAAACCCATGACGTGGTTGGCGCTGAGGGCGAACAGAGCAACGGTGAACCCGCACTAAATGCAGAGGGACAAGCCGAAGGCGAAGGCGCACACCGCCGTCGTCGCCGCCGCCGCAGGGGTGGACGGGGCCGCAATCGCGATGGCCATGCCAGTCATGCCGAAGGTGCCGCGGACCATGGCGAAGATGAGAACGGTGAAGCGCACGCTGCGGGATCAAATGGCGGACAGGATGCCGAGAGCGTGACGCCCAATGCCGAATCCGCGCCCATCTGGTCGTTGGATACCGCCGCGCAGATGGCTGCCCCAGAGGTTGCCAAGCATGCGGCGCCGGTGGTGACGCCGGACGCTGTGGCAACACAAGAACCAGCGACCGCGCCGGAGCCTGTTAAGGCTGCGCCCGAAGCTGCGAAGCCCACGCCTGTGAAGGCTGAAGACACGGCACCGGCTCAGCCCGCCAAACCGCCGCGTAAAGGCTGGTGGCAGCGGACGTTCACATCCAGCTGACGGGCTTGAGAGACAGGTGAAGAGTTAAAACAGGGGCCGCGAAAGCGCGGCCCCTGTTTTTTTTCCGTTATTGTTCCGTGAAAACCGGCACGTCCGACGGCTCGGCCTGCGGCGCCGCGGGTGGCGGGCTGGCAGTATCGGTAACGGCCCCTGCGGCGCGCGCGGTTGCAGTTACCGAAGCGGGCTGCGCCACGGAGACGCCAAGGCCCGTGGTGCCCGGATCGCTCAGCGCGGTGCAGGTGCCATTCTGGCAGGAAATGGCGTTGACGGTGCTGAAGGGGGCAAGGCCGGTGGAGCGCAGATCGGCGCTCTGGATCAGTTCATCCCCGCGCGCTGCACGCAGCAACACATAAGCAACCGAGGCCGCGCCATTGGGGCCGCCGCTGCCGATGCCGGTGATGGCGGCGTTGTCGGTCGCGGTGGCGGCGATGACCGGCGTAATGAAGGCCGGTGACAGCCCCGCAGCGCTCGAGGATGGCGAACGCGCCAGGGTAACGCCGACGACGGGCGTGGTGCGGCCAGTGCCGAAGGAGCCGTTCATCGTGACACCGCAGGATACCGCTTGCCCCGACATATCCACAGCGGCGAAGCCTGTGGCGCCCAGATCTTTTGGCAGGGCTTCGACCTGAAACTGTTCGAGGGTCTCGCGCGTCGCCTGCCCGATGTCGAGACTGGCCATCACATTGGTCAGCTTGCGTAGCAGCGTGACCGCAAAGGCCCCTGAGCCGAGATTGCCAGGAGGAACGTAGACCGTGAGATCGCCCATTTTCAGGCTTTGCGCGGGCGAGCGGGTTTCGCGGTACTCGGCAAATTCATCGGCAGTGATTCCGCTGCCCTGACGGATTGCGTAATCGACGATCTTTTTGCCGACATCGCCGCGATAAAACCCGTCCGGCCCTTCGCTGCGGATGGCGGCGAGCGACACCGCGATGTCGGGATTGGTGATCACCGTGCCTGCGGGTTTCAGATTGCCGTTATCATCGAGAAATTCGTAAGCGAGATTGGGATCGAGACGCAGCACATCGAGACTGGCGTTGAGGCGCGTTTCCAGCGCTTCAGAGACCGCGAAGCCCGCTGTGGCCAACTGTTCGGAAGGGGCAACCAACCGGTCCCAGGAAAGCTTGCCATAGCTGTGCTGGAGTGCCCAGAAGCCTTTGACATTGCCAGCCAGCGCATACGGCCCGCCGCCGACGGAATCACGCGTGAGGAAGCTGATGACTTCGCTTGTCCCATTGGGCGCGCGCACCAGACATAGCCCGCCGCCGCCAAGCCCTGCCGCCACCGGATAGGTGACCGAGAGCGCAAAATAGACCGCCGTGGCCGCATCGGCGGCGCTGCCGCCTTCCGCCAGCACCGCAGCACCCACTTTAACCGCCGCGCTATCATCTCCCACCACGAAGGCGCTGGTTGGTGGGATGGCGACGACTGCCGCTTCTTTTTCGTTTAGGGATGAACAACCTGTAAGATACAGTCCCCCCAGTACAGCTAGTACGCGCTTTTGAAACATGAACCCTTACCGTCCCCGCTGCGGTGTGTGGCTTTATTGACTTAGCCTGCGCCGCCCCCCTAGTTTCAGCCCTGACACGAGGGGTCTTTGACGCTGGGGAGAAGGAGAGTTCAAGCCTTGGCGTTTTGCAACCCTTCAAGGCAAAAGCCGCACCGCGGAAACCTGCGCAAACTTGCGCGCGCTGCGACTATTTCCGTTGCTGTTGCAACGGCGACATGCCTGGCGACCGAATCAGTGCTCGCACAGGGCATTTCGATCATCCATGACGATGAGACGGAACTAACGCTGAAAGCCTATGAAACGCCGATCTTCAAGGCGGCGGGGCTCGATCCCGAGGCGTTACGTATCTATTTGGTCAATGATCCGTCCATCAATGCGTTTGTGGCGGAAGGGCAAAATATTTTCGTCAATACCGGGTTGTTCATCGAACTCGACACACCCAATGAGGTGATCGGGATTTTGGCGCATGAAACCGGGCATATTGCGGGCGGGCACCTTTCGCGCGGCAGCGATGCGGTGTCCAAGGCCTCTATCCCGATGCTGGTGTCGATGGCGGCGGGCATTGTGGCGATGGTGGCGGGCGCGGGCGATTTGGGTATGGGGCTGTTGATGCTGGGCCAGCAGGTGGCGCAGGCGCAGTTCAATTCGTTCAGCCGTTCGCAGGAGGCCACCGCCGACCAGATGGGCCAGAAATATTTGCTCGCGACCAAACAATCCGGTCAGGGCATGGTGAAGGTGTTTCAGCGTTTTGCCGATGAAGAGGCGATGTCCGCCTATCACATGGAAAGCTGGGCCACGAGCCATCCGCTCAGCCGCGAACGCATTGCCTCGCTGGAACGCACGTCCAACAATTCGCCCTATCGCGATGTGAAGGACAGCCCGGACGCGCAGCACGCCTTCGAGATGATCAAGGCGAAGATGATCGGCTTTACCGCGCCGGTGCAGAGCGTGTTCAACAAATATCCGCTGAGCGACACCAGCAAGCAGGCGCGCTATGCCCGGGCGATCGTTTATATGCGCAAGCCCGATTTAAAAAAGGCGCTGGAAGAGATCAACAGCCTGGCAACGGAAGAACCGAACAACCCTTTTTTCCAGCAGGTGCTCGGGCAGATTTACGTCAACATGGCCAAACCCCAGATGGGTGTCGGGCCGTTGCAGCGGGCGGCCGATCTGTTGCCGCAGGGCACAGAGATTCGCGTTGAACTGGCGGCGGCGCAACTGGCGACCGATCGGCCTGACCTTGCCAAACCCGCTGTCGAGAACCTTAAAAAGGCCATTGCCCTTAATGGCGCCGATGTCTTTGCGTGGTATCAACTGGCGCAAGGTTACAGCCTGATGAACGATCAGCCGATGGCCAATCTTTCGACCGCCGAGCGGTTTTATGCGGCGGGCGTTTATCCACAGGCCGCGCGATTTGCGACACTGGCGCAACGCGGCCTAAAACAGGGCACGCCGGATTGGCAGCGCGCCAATGACATTGCGGCAGTATCGCTCGCCAATGCAAAACAGAAGTAAGTGACAGATCGGATGCACGTTCATATGAGCAATGGCTGGAAATACGCGGCCGCGGGCGCCCTTGGCGGCGCCTTGATCGCGATGGTGTTTGTTGTGGGCCTGGGATCGGCTGGCGTTTTACCGCTGCGCCTTTCGGATACGGCACGCGATGAGGCGGTGCGCAGCTATTTGATGGCACACCCCGAGGTTTTGGCCGAAGCGAGCACCGTGCTGCAATCGCGCCAGGACGCGGAGGAAATTCGCACCCGTGAAGCGGCTGTGGCGAAAGTGGGCATCAAAGCCTTTTTCGATCCGAAGATTGCCTTCGTCACCGGGCCGGAAAATGCCAAGACGACGCTGGCGCAGTTCTTCGACTACAACTGCCCCTATTGCCGTGCCTCGGTGCCGGCGCTGAAGAAATTCTATGAAGCGCACAAGAAGGACACGCGCTTCGCCTTTATCGAATTTCCCATCAAAGGCGAGAACTCCGAGCTTGCTGCGCGCGCAGCGATTGCCGCGCGTCAGCAGCCGGGCAAATATCTCGATTTCCATTTTGCGCTGATGGAAGGCCACGACATGGTGACGCCCGATGTGGTGTTTGCCGCCGCCAAGAAGGTTGGGCTGGACCTGGGCAAGCTGAGCGCGGACATGAAGGCGCCTTCGGTGGACAAGGCGATCAAGGATGCGCATGCGCTGGCGGAGAAGACCGGCATCAATGCGACGCCAACCTTTATTCTCAACGGGCGGGTGCGGCCTGGTGCGATTGACGACAAGATGCTGACGCAGATGCTGGAGAGCTGACTTGACCTCCCCCTACGCGGGGAAGTCGGCGGCGCGCATCGGCGCGACGACGGGTGGGGGCCGCGGTACGCGAATTGGAAAACACTGTCTTTGTTGCGCTGCCCCACCCGCCGCGCTGTCGCGCGTCGACCTCCCC
>DATJDE010000116.1:0-2078 GCA_035497595.1 Rhizomicrobium sp.
GAAGTCACCGCACGAACGGCGGACGGCACGATCATGGGCGTGATGCACAAACATTTCCCCGTGCATGGGGTGCAATTCCACCCGGAAAGCATTGCCAGTGAAAACGGCCATGCTTTGCTGCAAAACTTCCTCACCATCGCGGCCGAAGCGGCAACGGGCCGGTCATGAGCGCCGATGCAATCTTCTCGCCCCTGCTGAAACAGGTTGGCAGCGGGCAAAGCCTCGATGCTGCGCAAGCAACAGCGGCGTTCGACGCCATCATGTCGGGCGAAATCTCCGAACCGCGCATGGCCGCTTTTCTCACCGCGCTCGCCGTGCGCAAGCCGACGGTGGATGAGATTGTCGGTGCGGCCAGCGCCATGCGCGCGCGTATGCGCACAATCAAGGCACCCGCCGGTGCGATAGACCTGTGCGGCACGGGCGGAGATGGGCACGGCACGCTGAACATTTCCACCGCAGTCTCTTTTGTCGTTGCCGCCTGCGGTGTGCCGGTTGCCAAACACGGCAATCGCAACATGTCATCCAAAACCGGCGCGGCGGATGTGCTGGAAGCACTGGGCGTGCAGATTGATGTGACGCCGCAAGCTGCCGAACGCTGTTTGAGCGAGGTCGGCCTGTGCTTTTTATTCGCGCAAACCTATCACCCGGCGATGAAATATGTCGGCCCGGTGCGCCGCGCGCTTGGCTTCCGCACGATATTCAATCTGCTTGGTCCGCTCTCCAACCCCGCCGGGGTGACGCGCCAATTGATGGGCGTGTTCTCCAATGAATGGATTGATCCGGTGGCGGAATCCCTGCGCCGCCTCGGCACCGAAAAAGCCTGGATCGTGCATGGCGGGGACGGGATGGATGAAATGACCATCACCACCTCCACCTCCATCGCTGCACTCCACAATGGCGAAATCGAGCACCACCAAATCCGCCCGCGCGATGCCGGGTTGGAAACAGCGACACTGGCCGATATCAAAGGCGGCGCAGCGGAAGAAAACGCCGCGGCGCTCACGCGGTTGTTGAACGGCGAAAAGGGGCCTTACCGCGATATCGTGCTGCTCAACGCCTCTGCCGCGCTGATTGTGGCCGACAAGGCGATAAACTTGCGCGATGGCGTAAAGCTGGCTGCCGATGCGCTGGACAGCAGCGGCGCCAAGACCACCCTTTCCAACCTCGTTTCATGTTCGCGTGCCGCATGAGCATTCTTGCCAAAATCGCTGAGTATAAACGCCGCGAAATCGCCGCCGCGAAAACAAGATGCGCGCCGGAGGCGATGGATGCGCTGGCCCGCAAAGCCAGCAGCCCGCGCGGCTTTCGCGCTGCGCTGGAAAAAAAGCGCAGCGAGGGGCGCTATGGGCTGATCGCGGAGATCAAGAAAGCCAGCCCCTCCAAAGGGCTGATCCGCGCCGATTTCGATCCGCCATCTCTGGCACGCGCCTATGAAGCGGGCGGAGCGGCCTGCCTTTCTGTGCTCACAGATACGCCGAGTTTTCAGGGCGCGCCGGATTTTCTGACCAATGCCCGCGCAGCGGTCGGCCTTCCGGCCTTGCGCAAGGATTTCATGTTCGAGCCCTATCAGGTGGCCGAAGCGCGCGTCTGGGGCGCGGACTGTATTCTGGTGATCATGGCATCGGTGACCGACGCTGAGGCCCGCGCGCTGATCGACGCGGCCAGCGATTATAAAATGGATGCGCTGATCGAAGTGCACAACGAAGCCGAACTCGACCGCGCGCTGGCGTTGGATGCGCAGATGATCGGAATCAACAACCGCGATCTCAACAGTTTCATCACCGACATCGCCGTAACGCTGCGCCTTGCCCCGCGCATCCCGGCAGACAGATTGGTGGTGGCCGAAAGTGGCCTTTCGACCAGCGACGATCTCAAACGCCTCGCCGATGGTGGCGTCACCACATTCCTGATCGGCGAAAGCCTGATGCGCCAAGAGAATGTGGCGGAAGCAACGCGCACATTGTTGGGGTAGCCCTGACTTCACTTGTCATCGCCGACAAGCGGAGTGAGGGAGGGGGATGACATTGGTGAGGCTTTCTAGGGTAACATCCTCGCATGAGCACACTTACCCACCTGGA
>DATJDE010000117.1:0-8170 GCA_035497595.1 Rhizomicrobium sp.
GGGCCGGTGCGTGGGGCTGGTGGAAAAACGCCATAAGGCTGCAGAACCCTGCCAGTGCAGGTTCCCTTGGGGAACGTTCATTCGTTGGGAAGATAGGAGAGCGGATACCCGATACGGGCTGTCGAAGGGGCTGGGGCGTACCGAACCAGACATCCGCTCAGCAAGATAATGCAGGTATTCCCCAAGCGTTCCGGGGAACCCGGGTCTGAGCCGACAATATTTCCCCGTCCCGCCCTATCTGCGGCGGCGGCGCAGGAAAATGTCTGCCGCGCCGACAATGCCCGCACCGATTAGGGCAACCAGCGGCTTTTTGCGGGCAACACCCGTGAACAGGCTTAACAGCATTTCTTCGGCCACCATGTCCTTTTTGGCAGGTTGCCGGATGGCGGCCACCACAACAAACAATAGCGGGCCAATCAAAAGGATAAGGGCGGTGATGGCCGAAGAGCCCGGAACGCCGACCGATGGTTGAAGCGCGGTGAAAATGGCGAAGGAGGCAAAACACACGCCTATAAAAACCATCGCCGCCGCGATGATAGCCAAAACAGCGCCAGCGGCGGTCTTTGCGAACATAGAATCTCCTAGCGACGCAGGAGGAGGACGCCCAACAGCGCGCCTACCCCCATCGAGACCAAACAGGCGGCAACAGGCTGTTCCCGGATCGAGTCGCGGACCGAATCCAGATTTTCGTTGGACCAATCCTGCATCTGGGCGGCCAACGATTCGGTGGCGCGCAGGGCCTCGGTCAGCCGCTCTTGTGCTGCCTCACCCACGCCTTCGCCAAGGCCGCGCATATCCTCTTGAAGCGCTTCAAGGTCCTGACGTAACGCGGACAGACGTGACTCAACCTGTCCTTCACCGGTGATACGCTTGCCTCGTCTAGCCATGGCTTTCTCCTATCGCCCGAAGGCGCGGTTGCGTCGCAAAGATTAAACACTCAGCCACCGGGTGGAAGAGCAAGATGCGTGGCCTTACGCCGCTTTTTGGGTCACTGGGTGAAAAAAAAGCGCCTGTCCGACCGTGGCCTGCACCGTTTCGGGCAAAAAGGGCTTGGCAATCAGGTAGGTCGGCTCCGGCCGCTCGCCGGTCAGCAGTTTTTCGGGGTAGGCCGTGATGAAGATCACCGGGATATCGAAGCTGTTGAGAATTTCGGTCACGGCATCAATGCCCGATCCGCCTTCTCCCAGATTGATATCCGCCAGGATCAGGCCCGGTCTTTCGGAATGAGCCTTGGCTATGGCTTCGTCGCGGGTAGAGGCCGTTGCGACCACCTTATGGCCCAGTTCGGTGACGAGATTTTCGAGATCGAGCGCAATAATCGGCTCGTCCTCGATGATCATGATGCGGGAGGCCAGCTGGCGATCAATCGTTTGCTGGGCGCTGAGAATGGCTTTTTCGATATCGTCAGGGGTGTCGTTGAGGATCGTTGCAGCCTCGTCCAGGCTAAAAGCTTCCACAGCGGTCAACAAAAGGGCCGCACGCTTGGAGGCGCTCAGCGCCTGGAGCCGGCTCTCGGGACTATCGCTGACCATGTTTGCGGGTGTTTCTTCATCGACCTGGCCGGAGGCGCTGGACCAGATGGTGTGAAACAGCTTGTAGAGCGAAACACGGGGCGTCAGGGCGGTATCGAGCGTCTGCTCCCCGGTTAAAAGGGCCGACAGGGAGGCACGGACATACGCGTCTCCGCTATTTTGCGAACCGGTGAGGGCGCGGGCATAGCGGCGTAGGTAAGGCAAATGGGGCGCAAGGGTCTGCGTCATACTCATGAAAGCCAGCCTCTTCTGATTTTACTACCAACTTAACCTTAGAACGCCCTGGCTTCTGAAAAAGTTCCGCCTTCTTGGAACCTTCTTCTCGGCCGGACGTTGGGCCAATAAGCAACCTTTTGGCTTAGCCGGGGACCGTGGAGGTCAGGTGAAATTCAGCCTTTTGGGAGAGTACATCGGCCGTGAGCTATAACCGGAGTGCCAATTTGGCCAACGAAGACACCCCCGAGCGGGAAAACGCCCGTGCCATTCGTGCACGCCAGCGGGCAATTGGGCGCGAGCTGCGCCGGATGTACGATAGTGTCGCTCAGGAAGGAATTCCTTCCGAATTTCTCGATTTGTTGAAAAAAATCGACGAAACGTCAGCAAAGAAGGGCCCCTAAGATGCGCCCGGACACCCACACCACACAGACAGGGCGTTCCGAAACCCCGGATGATTTCCGATCCGAGCTGCTTGCCCTGATCCCCTTCCTGCGCGCCTTCGCCCGCTCCCTCTGCGGCAACCCCGAAACGGCTGACGATCTGGCGCAGGAAACCCTGGTAAAAGCCTGGCAGTCGCGCGACACCTTCATCCCCGGCACCAATTTGAAGGCCTGGCTGTTTACGATTTTACGCAACCAGTTTTACTCGGATCGCAGGCGTGCCTGGCGGCAAGCGCCGTGGGACCAGGAATCTGCCGAGCGAATTCCTGGCACCCGGGAAGATCAGACATGGGCGGCGGAATTATCCGATACCGCGCGTGCATTACGCTGCCTCTCGGATGAACAACGCGAAGCGTTGATCCTGGTCGGCGCTGGCGGTTTTTCCTATGAAGACGCGGCCGCGATTTGCCATTGCGCCGTTGGTACGGTCAAAAGCCGTGTGGCGCGGGCGCGGCGTGCCTTGATCAATATTCTGGATGGCAACGATTCTCTTGGCGGTGTGGAACGCCCGGCTGAGGGCGATGCCGCAAAAGAAATCATGTCTCAACTCGATGCGCTGATGCCTGCCCAAAAAAGCGATCACAAAAAAGAGGGCTGATCGAGCACTTCCGGCGCTTCGATCCCAACTCAGACCTCAAAAAAAGGCCGGCTGTTCAAGCCGGCCTCGATAAACCAGATACTTCCGGCGTGTTATGGCGTGGGCTGCGTTGGCATTGAGCCGCTTTGGTCCTTCATCATATCGGTTTTCATATTGTCCTTGGTCTTATCCATTTTTTCTTCCATGCCGGTCTTGTGCTTTTTCATTTGTCTGTGATGCATCTCGTCTTCCCCGGTTGAGCCCTCTGTCGCCGAAGGTGTGGGAGTAGAGGGCGTGGCGCCTGGGTTTTGAACCTGCTGCGCGTTTAGCTCAGCAGTGGTTCGCATTTCGGATTTGGATGACGACTTCTTTTTATGCTTCCAGTGGCGTTGTTTAGCTGGAGCCGCTGTCGTCGTTGGCGGTGCAGGCTCGCTCGCGGCGGGTGCCGCAGGTTCAGCCGTTTGTGGCGTTGCGGGCGTTGATCCTTCCTGCGCGACAGCAGGTTGTAAAAACAGCACCAGAGATGCGGCGCTGGCTAAAGCGAAAGTTTTAACAGTCATGAGAACCTCCTGAGCTTTGGCGGGTCCGCAAATTCCGACCCCAATAACGCTAACGTCGTCGGAGTTCCCAGGTTCCACGCTGTGCAGATATGGGCACGTGCTCACCGCAAAATCGCGGAAAAGGCCCTTTTGGGAGGCAATTGCAACCGCGCCCATACGGGGGCATAAGCCCGGCTGGATACTAAGTGGAAGAGAATGATGGCCGGATTTGATGTGGTGGTGATTGGTGGTGGCCCGGGTGGCTATAATGCAGCAATCCGCGCCGGGCAGTTGGGGTTGAGCGTTGCCTGCGTGGACAAGCGGGGGGTATTTGGCGGTACCTGCCTTAATGTGGGCTGCATCCCTTCCAAGGCGTTGTTGCATGTCAGCGATCGCTTCGATGAAGCGCGCAACCATCTGCCCAAGCTAGGCGTCAAAACCGATGTCGTCCTCGATCTGCCCACCATGATGGCGCACAAGACCAAAGTGGTCGGCGAGTTGACCAAGGGCGTCGAATTTCTCCTCAAGAAGAACAAGGCCGAAGCCATCATTGGCGACGCGGTGATCACCGCGCCCGGCCGGGTGGAGGTGAAAACGCGCGATGGTCAGGTTCGCACCCTTGAAACAAAGAACATTGTCATCGCCACCGGCTCTGAGGTGATGGATCTGCCGGGCGTTGCAATCGATGAGGAACGGATTGTTTCGTCCACCGGTGCGCTGGATCTGAAGTCGGTGCCCAAGCGGCTGCTGGTGGTTGGCGGTGGCTATATCGGCCTTGAGCTCGGCTCGGTCTGGCGCCGACTGGGCGCCGAGGTTCTGGTCGTGGAATTTCTTGACCGCATCACGCCGGGTCTTGATGGCGAGATTGGCAAACAGTTTCAGCGGATTCTGCAAAAGCAGGGCATCAAATTCCAGCTTTCGACCAAGGTCGTGGGTGTTGAAAAGAAATCAGACGTGTTGCGGGTAACGGTGGAGCCTGCGGCGGGCGGAGCGCCACAAGTGATAGAAACGGATGTCATGCTGGTTTCGATAGGCCGTCGGGCCTTCACGGACCGTCTGGGTGTTGCAAATGTCGGGGTGAAGCTCGATGCGCGGGGGCGTGTTGAAACCGATGCGCATTTCCGCACCAGTGTTGCGGGCATCTGGGCTATTGGTGACGTGCGCGAAGGCGCGATGCTGGCGCACAAGGCCGAAGACGAAGCCGTAGCCTGCATCGAAAATATTGCGGGCCGCGCGGGCCATGTGAATTACGATGCGATCCCGGCAGTCGTCTACACTGCGCCAGAAGTGGCCAGTGTCGGCAAGACCGAAGAAGAGTTGAAGGCTGCAGGCGTCGCTTACAAGGTAGGCAAGTTTCCGTTCACCGCCAATGCGCGCGCCAAAACGATTGCCGCGACCGATGGCTTTGCCAAGGTGCTGGCGGACGCCAAGACCGACCGTGTTCTAGGGGTACACATTCTCGGTGCCGAAGCAGGCAATCTGATTGCCGAAGCTGCCCTTGCCATCGAGTTCGGTGCGTCGTCCGAAGATATTGCCCGCACCAGCCATGCCCACCCGACGCTGGCCGAAGCTGTGCGCCAGGCCGCCATGGGGGTGGAAGGCTGGACCATGCAGATGTAACGGCTGTCGTTGCAGTTTGAACGGGTAAAAGCCGCTCCGAAGGGGCGGCTCTTACGTTTCCAGACACTTTTATTGGCTTTGGACTTATTCTGATAACTCGTCTTTAACCGTAATTATTTATCCATACGGCGCTATGCGTCGAACTTTGCTTCTTCCCTGTGCCGGAAAATCGTCGCGCTATCCAGGTGTCCGTCCCAAGTGGATGTTGACGCTGCCGGATGGCGAACTTGCGCTTGCGCGCGCAGCGGCCAGTCTTCCGCGCGGCTCTTACGATCGCACCGTTATCGCCATTCGTGCTGAACACCAGGCCAAATATGATGCCATGGGTTTGCTCGTGCGCGTATTCGGGCCGGATGTCGAGATACATGTTTTGGAGCACGATACGAGAGGCCCGGCCGATACAGTCGCCCAGATGATCAGACTGGCGCAGGTTCGCGGGCCCCTTGCCATCAAGGATGCTGACAGCTTTTTCGATGCCGGGGCTTTGCCGACAGAAAGTTTTGTGGCGCTGAGCGATGTGCGCGCCGCCCCGCAAATGACCAATGTCGGTGCAAAAAGTTTTGCCGTTCTCAACGAGAACAATCTTGTGGTGGAGATGATCGAAAAGAGTCTGGCATCCAACTATGTCAGCGTTGGGCTTTACGGTTTCTGCGATGCCGGTTTGTATCTGAATGCCTTTGGCGCGGTGGTTGATCAGGCAGGCGTGAACGAGCTGTTTGTCTCCCACGTCATGAACCGTGCCATTGCCGATGGTATGCGTGTTGAGCCCCATATTGTCTCGGGCCTGATCGATGTAGGCACACTGGAAGATTGGCGCCGCCATGTGCGCCCGCAGGGCAGCATTGTCAGCGATCTCGATGGTGTCGTGTTCAGGAATCACAGCCGGTATTTTGCTCCCTTCTGGGACGATGAAGATGAGCCGATTTCCGAAAATGTGGCCGCGTTGCGTCAGTTTCAGGATCAGGGTGCGCAGTTGATTTTCATGACTGCACGGCCCGAAGTCTATCGGGTGAAAACCGAACGCGCGCTTGCCAAGGCTGGTTTGCGCCCGCATGCGCTGGTGATGGATTGCCTTCATGGCCGCCGATTTCTCGTCAACGATCACGCGGCATCAAACCCCTATCCTTCTGCCGTCGGCCTCAGCATCGATCGTAACAGTGCGACGCTCGCCGATTATTTGAAGGACTGGCTATGAGAACGGCCCTGCGGCGGTTGTCACCAGCATCGCAGGCAATCGAGCCTTTGGCCGCCCCGTCCGATGTCAGTTGCGTTTTTGCCGGGCATTCGGGCGCAACCATCACGCTGTATGGCAGTGGGGTGCAGGCCTATGTGCGAAAGCAGGCCGCTGATGTCGCCCGCAATGAAAGGCTGATGAGGCAAGCCGAAAAACAACGCCTGCTTTGCGCCCATGGCGTGGCGCTGCCGCGGGTCCTCGGCGAAGGCGTAGGTGAAGACAAGCGCGCTTTTTTCGACATGGAATACGTCCCCGGCCGCACAGTGGCAGATGCGGTGATTCATGCGGCGCCTATTGATCGGGCGGCATTGCTTCGAAGTCTCGGCAATCTCCTCTGGCTCTTTCAGATGCAACAGGGCGATGCCCTGTCGCCCGCGCTATTTCACGCAAAGATAGATGAGATCGGTACCAAATGCGCCACGCGCATGCCCACCAATAGGCGGATGGCCGAGATCTGGGGTTGCGGCGCCAAACTGATGGCCTACGATTGGGATGGTGTGCCGCAATCGCCGTGCCATGGCGATCTGACACTTGAAAATATCCTGCTCACACGCAAACGCGGCATTGTTTTTATCGATTGTGATGAGCCGTTCGCATCCTCCTGGTGGCTTGATGTTGCCAAGTTGTTTCAGGATGTTCAGGGCCATTGGTGCATCCGCACACTATATGGCACGGCAGAGCCTGCCCAGTTTCTCAATGCCGTGCAGAAAATCGATCAACTCTCCGGCGATCTTTATAAGCTCGTCGCCAATGATGCTTTGCGCGAAAAATTGCCCCAGCTTACGGCGCTCCATCTGTTCCGTTGCTTGCCCTATGTGAAGCAAGAAGATGTTGTAAATTTTGTCTGCGCGCGTATCCAGCATGTGCTGAACGCATGATCGCTCGACCTACAGATGTTCTGGTTACCGGGTTCACCAAATCCGCGGCGCTTATGGAAAAATGTCTCACCCCGCTTCTTGAACTGCGGCAGGAAAATGTGGTGCGGGATATCCATTATGTGACGTGGGATGCGCCGGATCTGGACCCGCTTCTGGCGCCTCTTGCGCAATTCTCTGACATTAAACTCACCCGCGTGCCGCAGCCAAAAGTATCGGGAACGTCAAACCAGAAGGGCCTTGTCTATCAGGTACGCGGGCTTGAAGCTGCGTTGGATCAGGTGGTGGATGATGATGTTCTGGTATTGAAAACGCGGCCAGACTTTGTGATCGATGCGGATTTTCTGCGCGACAAGATCGAGAATTTCGAAGCCTATTGTACGGTGCCGCAGCGCGAAACGGCGTTGGGTGTTCTTATGCCCAAGCCGATATTCGATCATAAAATCTGGCTGCCCTGGGCTGATTGTAACCAACCCTTCTTCTGGGAAGATGGCGCGTTCATGGGGTTGAAGACGGATGTCGAACATCTGGTCACACCGCTGAGCGATCAAGATATGAAGATCGCTGGCAATCCCGCTTGCGGTTTCTATCCGCATGTCGTGCGCTATGCCCGCATCTTCTGCAAACGCTATCCGATTTTCCAGAGCTACATCCGTCACTACGATCTTTTGATCAACGATCTGGAGTATCGAGAAGGCCTTGTCGGCAAAGGGCTTACCGATCATTTCTTCTGGCATCTGGTGGTCGCCAATGCCTGGATACTCTACAGCCAATTCCATATCGATTGCGGTATTCCGGGCGAACTGCAGTTCTATCCCAACAATGCGAATAAGACGGCAGATTGGTCCGATTTTTCGACTTTAAACGTCACCCCGCCTTACGACCAGATTGACGGGTGGCGTATCGGCACCAAACCGGGCCGCGCCATGGATGCCGCATACCGCGTCTTCGCCCGCCTGATGGACGATGCCTGGCAAACGGCGCTGTTCACGAAAGATATGCCGGACATGGAGCCACGCGTGCTGCGTGCGATCATGCACAATGTTGCACACAGCCCGAATGGCCGCCTGAAGGCGATGGAGATGGCGTATTATCGCAAGCTCACCGCCTATCGTGACGCCTTCGTGCGTCAGACAA